>NZ_CAJTMN010000048.1 GCF_910577125.1 uncultured Rikenella sp. | reverse complement strand
TTGTTCAAAGCGCAAGTCGCTTTGAACGATTTCCTTTTCCAGCAGTCGCGCGCGGGACATTTCAACCGTCGCCCGCTGGGATTTCTTCTATATTTTGCTCACCGCAAAACGAGCGAAATCCCTCTTTTGGCGGGCGGGCGACGGATTTTTCGCACTTTTCTTTATTCGCGCGCCGGGGCGATTCATTCTGTTTCGGCGCGTCGCCAACAGTTAAATCGTCTTTTTAAGCGGCGGCGCGCGATCCGGTTATTGCCCCGGCTGGAACTGTTCCTTTTGTGAACAAAAGGAACCGAAAAAACTTTAGACGGATGCTAACGCATCCTCAAACTGCCGGCGCCTTAACCAACGAGGCAGCCTCAGTCCAACTACCACTCCGGTCAACCCATCGTATTGAAACGCACGCTTGCTTTCACGATCGCCAAGGCGCGAATGGCGGACAACGGGATCTCGATCGGCGCATGGTGGGGGTTATAGCTCACCAACAAAGCCCGATCCGGAGCGCCTTCGACCTGATTGAGGTACTTCACGGTGGTGTACTGCTCGTCGTCGTAGGCGAACGATATCAGATACATCTCGCCCCAAATGATGTTAGTGCAGTCGCGAACCTGTTTGTAAACCACCATGTCGCCCGATTTGAGCAGGGGGTACATCGAATCGCCGCGCATCTTGACGGCTCCGTCGCAGCGGGGCAGTTCGGGGATCGAAAGATAGGCCGAAGCGGGGGTGCGGCCCTCGAAAAGGGGTTCGAGACCGGTCGCCGCCTCGAAGTCGTAGAGCGGGATCCGACGGTCGTCGTCCGCCGTGCAAAGCCGGGGCGAAAGGGCGTAGGGCTGTTCGGGCTCTTCGAGACGCGGGATGTGATAGCCGCCCATGTCATAGGAAACGCCTCGGGAGGGTGCCGAAGGGGGCAGCAGCATCGGGCCCTGATCCATGATGAGCCATTCGAGGCTGAGGTCGGGAAATTTATTGATGATTATCTTGACTTTGTCAGCTCCGAGGCTGCGACCGCTGTCAAGGAATCCGATCGAAAATCCGGTGATTGTATAGAATTTATTTTTACTGATCCCCTTTTCTTTCAGATAGGCCTTCAATTTTTCTTTTTCCGTCATGGGAATTTATTTTTGTCATCGAAATAACGATAATTATCACTATTTCGGATTGACTTTTATGATAAAATCAGGATAAAGGTAAAAATATTTAAATAAAAAACAAATCGAATGCGGTTTGAGGTCACAAGAATGTTATGGCTGGCGGGCAGACGACCTGAGGACTGCGGAGCCTAAGGAGTAGCGTAGCTATCTGAAAGTTCTTTGGGTACCTTTCTTTCAAGAAAGGTACGGTTCGAGGCGGACAAAGCTCGACAGTCGCCCGCCCGCCAAAGAGGGCATATTCTGCCGATTGGCGATAAGCCAATCCGGCAAGAATTGCCGCGGGCGACTCAAAAACGCATTAACAAGCCCGCGCGCCACGCCTAAGGAGGCGATTCAACTGTTTCGGCGATGAGCCGAAAGAGACTGAATCGCCCGGCGCGCGGACGAAAAACAGGAGTAGAGGCTACCGCAGCGAAACGCAGTTTCGCCCGTCCACGCACCCGTTGGGTGTTTTGTGAGGGTTCTTTCTGCCTTACTAAGTGGGGCCTGCGCGGCCCGAGGCCAGTCGAGGTTCGACGCGCGCCGACGCCTAAAGAAGCGATTTTCTATTTTGACTCACCGTCAAAATAGAAAATCGCGTAAGGCGCGCGGGAAATGACGTGGCGGAGCGATAGCGGAGCCGCAGTGAGGCGGACACGGTTCTTCGGACGCGAAAATCGCTTGCGCGGTTTTCGCGCTGCGCTGGACGGAGCTATTACCCGGGCTTTGGGCCGAGAGCGAATAGCGCGATTCGAAGAATCGCCGGGCTTGCGCGCTGGGCCTTCGGCCCACCCCCGGAGCGCGCAACCCGAACCGGTATTAGCAGAACTCTTGCGACTTGAAGAGTCGCGCGGGCCGGACGCCTCCCCTCGGGAGGGACGCACAGCGTCTTTTATTGGCAGCCTCTACCCCATAACGCTACCTCCCGGGCGCTGGCCCGAATAAGCCCCGCCCCGGGCTACCGCGGATCGGGAGTCAATGGAGGAAATGGCGCGTTCGTTAGTGCCGGGCATAACGGGTTCAGTCATTCTTCGACAACTATCGACAGCAATGTATACTGTTTGGGATTCATCGTGGCAGTGCTTTACACCAGTCATGAAAATTACCGAGCCAGCGGTCTTCAGTTGCGTTGCCTCTCGGAATAAACGGAAAAGCAACGTGAACAAGCAAGACAGAGCACTCCGAGGGCTTTCGAGACGGAGGGCCCGGATTCTCCGAAAAAAACGCTATTTTTGTAGTTTGAAGTAAAAGCGCTCGTATCCGTCTCGCCGGACTGCCGGACAGATCGCGCCGAAACAACCCCGCCGGTGACCGGGTACAAACCGCAACAAAAACACCACATACCACACTGAGACCGTCCGAAACATGGGAAAAATCGTCGCTTTAGCCAACCAAAAAGGAGGCGTCGGCAAAACCACCTCGTCGATCAACCTGGCCGCATCGCTCGCCGTACTCGAAAAACGGGTGCTCCTCGTCGATGCCGATCCGCAGGCCAACTCCACATCGGGACTCGGGTTCGAAACGACCGGAACACTCAATATCTACACGGCGCTCACGGGAGAGACCGAACTCGGAGAGACGATCCTCCGGTCGGAAGAGCTGCCGGGACTCAGCCTCGTGCCGTCGAACATCAACCTCGTCGGAGCCGAAACCGAACTGGCGCAGACCGAGGGGGGGCAGTTCCGGCTCAAAACGATGCTCGACGAGGTGAAAAACGAATACGACTTCGTGATCATCGACTGCTCGCCGTCGCTCGGGATGCTGACACTCAACGCGTTGATCGCGGCCGACAGCGTCATCATTCCGGTACAGTGCGAGTACTTCGCGCTCGAAGGGATCGGGAAGCTGCTCAATACCATCAAGATGGTCAAGGCGGGGCTCAATCCGGCGCTGGAGATCGAAGGGTTTCTCCTGACGATGTACGACTCGCGGCTGCGGCTGGCCAACCAGGTGGTGGGCGAGGTGAGGAACCACTTCGGACACTTAGTTTTCGACACGATCATCCAGCGGAACACACGGCTCAGCGAGTCGCCCAGTTACGGAAAACCGGTCATCACGTACGACGCGGCGAGCAGCGGGAGCGCAAACTACCTGAACCTCGCCCGAGAATTCCTCCGGCGAAACGGCGGAGCCGATTAACGCGCGCACCACTCCATTCCGATCACACCTATACTTATATATAGTAGATGAAACCCAAAACCACAGGGCTCGGCAAAGGGCTCGGCGCCATCTTCGAAATCGAAGAGCTCAACATACCGAAACAGACGGCGGCTTCCAGACGCGACAACACGGTCGCGGAGCTGGAGATCGACCGGATCATCCCCAACCCGGGGCAGCCGCGGACGGTGTTCGACGAAACGGCTCTCGAAGAGCTGGCGCAGTCGATCGCGCGGCTGGGGGTCATTCAGCCCATCACGGTCAAGCGGATCGAACCGGCTCCCGATAACAAGGAGGGGGCAGAGTATATGATTATCAGCGGCGAACGACGCTTCCGCGCTTCGCAGATGGCGGGGCTGGAGACGATTCCGGCCTATGTCAGGGAGGCGAACGACCAGACGCTGCTGGAGATGGCGCTGGTCGAAAACATCCAGCGCGAGGATCTGGGGGCGATTGAGGTGGCGCTGTCGCTGCAGCGCCTGATCGACGAGTGCGCGCTGACGCAGGAGATTCTGGCGGAACGGGTCGGAAAGAAACGTTCGACGATCGCCAACTACATCCGGCTGCTCAAACTGCCGGCGCAGGTGCAGAGCGCGCTCAACAACGACATGATCTCGATGGGGCATGCGCGGGCGCTGCTGGCGCTACCGACGGAACGGCAGCAGCTGGCGCTGCTGGCGAGGATCGTCAAGGGGCACCTCTCGGTGCGGCAGACGGAGCTGGCGGTGCAGGGGGCGCTCCAGCCGGCGGAAAAACGCACTAAGGGGACTCAAACGGGGGGAGAATATCCGGCGTGCTATGCGCGGCTGGTCGAAGAACTCGAACCGCTGCTGGGAAGCCGCATCGCGGTCAAACGCAAAACGACGGCGGCCAAAAACGGAAAAACGGTCTTCTCGGGACGGATCACGATCGACTTCGACTCGGACGAGCAGGTGGAAGGGATCGTCGAACGGCTCGAAAAGCTGGGGCTCGCGGGAACGGACAAGAAGAGGGGATAAGGTTTGGGGCGGGAATGTCTGGGCTGAGGCTGCCGCAGCGAAACGTAAGTTTCGCCCGTCCACGCACCCACAGGGTGTTTTGTTAGGGTTATCTTCACCTTACCAAGTGGGGCCCGCCCGGTTCCGGTTTTTAGGGTAGAGGCTGCCAATTGGGAGTGCGGCACGCACCGCCCGCCCGGCGGAAGGGCAGTTCCGTCCGGTTCAAAGCTCTCCCGTCGCCCGCCTGCCTAAAGAGGGATTTCACTCGTTTTGCGACAGCAAAACCGAGATGAAATCCCAGCGGGCGACGGTTGCATCTTAGACGTGCGAGAAAGCCAATCCCGCGCGCCACGCCTTAGGAGGGGAATCGTCAAAATGCACTTGGGCGTTTTGACAAGATTTCCCCAAGGCGCGCGAAAAAGCGGCGGAGCGACAGCGGAACCGCAGTGAGGCGGACACGAGGCGGTGCTTGTGGCAGAACTTCCGCGACCCGTAGGGTCGCGCAGTCCGACGCCCCGGCAGGCGGAGGACTGCAACTCGACGGAGCTCGTTGCGCCTCCGCTGGCGCCGAACTGCGATGGGGTGCGTCAAAGACGAACGGGCGGAGAATGGGGCGGTGAATGGGCTATACTCTTGCGGTTCGCAGAGCCACGCGGGCCAGACGCACAACGCCTTTTATTGGCAGCCTCTACCCTATATGGTGCCTCCGCTGGCGTCGAACTGGGGTGCGCCGAGAGCGAGTAGCGCGATTCGAAGAATCGCCGGGCTTGCGCGCTGGGCCTTCGGCCCACCCCCGGAGCGCGCAGCCCGAAACGGCAGAGGATTAGGCTGAGCTCTTGCGACCTGCAAGGTCGCCGGCCTCGGTCTTGGGGGTAGAGACTGCTATTTTTCGGAGTGCCCGAAGGCACCGGCGCGAGGGGGCGCGCCGAGGACGAATTTTCGAGAATGGGGCGGAGGATCGGATTGTGGGTTGGGTGAGGTTGTGGCGGGCCGGCGCCCGGGAGGTGCCGCAAATCTCGACGCGGGAGCGGCGTATTGCGGGCCTCCCGAGGGGAGGCGTCCGGCCCGCGCGACCCTGCGGGTCGCAGGGTCGCAGGGGTCTGGCTGATATTAGTAGAGGCTGCTCTCGTAGGGGTAGACCCGGCCAGTTGTGAGTGCGACACGCACCGTTTATTCCGAGAGGCAACGCAACTGAAAACCGAAAGCACGGTAATATTTCAGTACCGGATTCACGTCGGCTGTATTGAAGTACAAATAGAGGCCGTAGGTACTGTTGGAAGCCGCAATTGCTGACCAGACGGAGCCTTCGTCGCTGATGTTCCATAGGCTGCCGTCGCCATGACCGCGGAGGCCCGGGGCGGGGAAGAAAAACGGAGGACAGAAGACAACGAAACAATCCGGAGACCTGGCCCCGGAACGGAAAGCACCGGAGACCTTGCAATCCGGAAGAAACCTACAACCCGGGAACCGAAATACCCGGGACAGAAGACAACGAAACAACCCCGGAAACCGGACTGCCCGGAAGGCTTGACAACCCCGGGAGACTTGCACACCGAACAACATAAAAAACTCAAAACCAAACCCTTACAAAACAACATGCGGCGTGTGTTTGCATACCCTTTCGGACGGCTGGGCGTACAGGCTTTGCTGTGGGGACTCGTATGGTTCTGCGGCTGCGGAGCGACGGCAACCGCGGCGGACAGCACCGCACTCGCCCCGAAAGACCGCAGGCGGATCGAAAAGGCGGAACTCAAGGCGGCACGGCTCGCCGAAAAACGGCGCATGCGGCAGGATCTGACCATCGACCAGCGTAAACAACTCAACGAACGCGTCAAAGAGATGGACGGCATCGAGGTCGGACAGCACGTCCGGATTTCGGGCGGCGCCAAAGGGGTGCCGTTCGATCCCGAGACCGACAGCTTGTTCAGAAGAGGACGGTATATCCGCACCGTCCTGCATCCCGACAGCGCGCTGATTCTCGCCGCGGGGTTCGACAGCATCCCGGATTTCCGGACGGCCGCGGACACGCTCATCGCCAGCCGGTTCAGCGACTCGCTGCTGGTGAAATACGTGACCGACTCGACACTGTGGAAAGCCCCCTTCCGGATCGCGGGACTCACCTATCCGGAGGCGGACAGCACACAGTCCGGCTTGGCGGAGGGAGGAAAAAAAGACGGGAGCGGAGGACTGCTCTCGGCCGAAGACTCGGCACGGCTCTTCAAACCCCGCTTCCGGATCACGCAGGACACCATCTCGGCGGGGAAACATACGATCTTCTCGGTCATCGCGCCGGGATTCGGGCAGATCTATAACCGGCAGGCGTGGAAACTGCCGATCCTTTATGGCGGCGTGGGGGGATTTCTGGCCGGCGGCTTCGTCTTCCACAACCGATACAAGACCTACAAGGCGGAGTACGACCGCGCGGTAGACCTGCGGCTGCCGCCGGACATGCAGCGGAGGGCGAGGACGCAGATGCGGAACGCGGGAAGCGGACAGACACTGATGTTCGCCATGGCTGGGGCCACGTACCTCTACTTCGTGGCCGACGCGGTCTTCAACTACCGCGGGCCGGTCGACCCGGTGCGGAAGGCGACCACGCTGGCGGCTGTTTTTCCCGGGATGGGGTTCGTCTACACCAAAACCTACTGGCGGCTGCCGATCTATTACGGCGGGTTTATCGCCCTGGCCACGGTGATCGACTACAACAACCGGAACTACCAGCGGTACAAGACGGCCTACGACGCGCTGACGGACGGGAACCCGTCGACGGTGGACGAGTTCAACGGCCGCTACTCGCCGGAGATCCTCTCGCGCGTGAGGAGCGCCTACCGCAGGGATCGCGACCTGGCGATCATCGGCATGGCGGCGGCTTACCTGCTCAGCATCGTGGATACGTACGTCATCGCGTCGCTCAAAAACTGGGACGTGGACGAGAACCTCTCGGTGAGGGTCGAACCCACGATGATCGACAGCCGCTTCAACGGACGGACGATCAGTCCGGCCCAGGGGACGGCATACGGACTGGCGCTGAGCTTCCGGTTCTGAGGGGGCGGGGCGCGACTACGAAAAATACGGACTAACCAAACCATATCATGCGAAAATTCCGACTCACAACCGATGGGGGATGTCGATGGGGGGGGCTTTCTCTCTGCCTCTTCGGGGCGATGCTGGCGCTGCTCGCGGCGAGCCCGCTGCGGGGGAATGCGCAGACGGGAGACACCCGCTCGTTCGGCCGGCTGGCGCTCCGCGGGACGGGGGCGAGTACCTACGACTCGCTGCTGGCCAACTTCAAACACCGGAACATCGTCGAATCGTACGACAAGTTCGTGAACGAATTCATCGACGTCGACCTCGACCACGTAGACATGCGGGGGGCGCTGCCGGACGAGGTCTATGCCGAACGGCTCAAAATGATGGCCACCGAGGTGCAGCTGCCCTATAACGACATCGTCAAGAAGTACATCCTCACCTACACCCGCCGAGGGGGGACGATGGAACGGGTGCTGGGGCTCGCGCAGTACTACTTCCCGATCTTCGAGGAGGCGCTGTACCGCTACAAGCTGCCGATGGAGCTCAAAATGCTGCCGGTGATCGAATCGGCCCTGGTGCCGAGGGCACAGTCGCGCGCGGCGGCGGTCGGACTCTGGCAGTTCATGCTCCGAACGGGGAAGGCTTACGGACTGGAAATCAACTCGTTCGTGGACGAACGCAGCGACCCGGTCAAATCGACCGAAGCGGCGTGCCGCTACCTGAAAGACATGTACCGGATGTACGGCGACTGGACGCTGGTGATCGCGGCCTACAACTGCGGCCCGGGGAACGTCAACAAGGCGATGGAGCGGTTCCGTACGGCTCACGACGGACGTAACGTGGCGACCTACTGGGACTTGTACGAGTACCTGCCGCGCGAAACGAGGGGATACATCCCGGCGTTCATCGCGGCGACCTACGCCTATACGTACTACAAGGCGCACAACCTGAGGCCGACGGTGCCGTGGCATCCGGTGGCGACGGACACGGTGCAGATCGACCGCATGCTCCACCTGGAGCAGGTGGCGTCGACGCTCGATATCCCGATCGAGGTGCTCAGGGGGCTCAACCCGCAGTATATCAACGATGTGGTGCCGGCCAAGGCGCAGCCGTACACGCTGACGCTGCCGCAGGAGTACGCCTCTGCTTTCATCCGGAACAGCCGGTCGATCTACGAAAAGGATACGCTCTACCTGGCGAAGTACCTGAACATCAGCAATCTGTCGGACGAACAGCTCACGGCGACGGCGTCGCGGAACCAGTCGGCGGCTTCGGCGGGCAGCAGGGGAAGCGGTACGAAAATCACTTACAAGGTCAAAAGCGGCGACATTCTGGGACGCATCGCGGCGAAATACAATGTCTCGGTAAGCCAGCTCATGAGCTGGAACAACATCAAAAATGCCAAAACGCTCCGACCGGGACAAACGCTGGTCATCTACCGAAAATAACCGCTCTTTCATTCATCAACCGTTATCCGCACACTTTTTTCTTTGTGTTGGACGGAACCGTACCTTTTCTGAAGAAAAGGTACCCAAAAGACTTTTGGAGGATGCTGACGCATCCTAAAGCTGCCGGTGGCCCAAACCTCGGACTCTTCTTTGGGCCGGGGATTCTTCCGGGGCGCGATAATGCGGTAATTACCCTACGCGCCCCGGAGAATCCCGACCCAACAAACGCTCGAAGACTAAGGACTGCGGAGCCTAAGGAGTAGCGTAGCTAACTAAAAGTTTTTGGTGCCGCTTTTTCCAAAAAGCGGCAGTCCCAGCAAACCCAATGGACAGAGGGTACGGAAAAACGATCGGATTAATTAAAAGAAGATTATGTACAGAAGAAGTTTTTTAGATATCGGATCGCTGCGGCGCGAAGAGATCGACGGACTCGTCCGGCTCGCGGCGCGGCTCAAGGCACAGAAACGGGCCGGAAACGAAGAACGGTACCTGACGGGGAAGAATGTCGTGCTGCTCTTTGCCAAGGACTCGACCCGGACGCGCTGTTCGTTCGAGGTCGGGGCACACGACCAGGGGGCGGCGGTGACCTACATCGGCGCGAGCGGCTCGCAGATGGGCAAAAAGGAGTCGATCCGCGACACGGCGCGGGTGCTGGGGCGGATGTACGACGGAATCGAATACCGGGGCTACGGGCAGGAGATCGTGGAGACGCTGGCCGAATACTCGGGGGTGCCGGTGTGGAACGGGCTGACAAACGAGTGTCACCCGACGCAGTTTCTGGCCGACCTGCTCACCATCATCGAGCACTGTGACAAGCCGCTGGAGGAGATCAAGGTCTGCTTCGCGGGGACGGCGGACAACAATGTCGCGCGGTCGCTGATGGTGGGGTGCGCCAAGATGGGGATGATCTTTTCGGCGGCGGCGCCTGCGGCGTACCATCCGGAGCCAGAGCTGGTCGAAAAGCTCCGCCGGGAAGAGGGGGCGCGGATTACGATTACGGAGGAGGTCGCCGAGGCGGTCGAGGGGGCGGACTTCATCTACACGGACGTGTGGGTCTCGATGGGCGAGCCGGCGGAGGTGTGGGGCGAACGGATCCGGCAACTGCTTCCGTATCAGGTCAATCGGCGGATGATGGAGCTGACGGGGAATCCGGAGTGCCGGTTCCTGCACTGTCTGCCGGCGTTCCACGACCTCGAAACGACGGTCGGGCAGGAGATCTTCCGGCAGTACGGCCTGCGGGAGATGGAGGTGACGGACGAGGTGTTCGAATCCGCTGCTTCGCTGGTCTTCGACGAGGCGGAAAACCGGCTCCACACGATCAAGGCGGTGATGGTGGCCACGCTGTCGCAACAGCCGGAGACGTCGTTTTAGGCAACAGCTCTCCGCGATCCATGTCACGGCGGTCGGCCGCTATTTCAACCGCGCGCGGGCAAAGCATTGGGGTAGAGGCGGCTAATTGGGAGTGCGGCACGCACCGCCCGCCCGGCGCGAGGGCAGTTTCATCCGGGGCAAAGCTCGAACCGCGCGCGACTGCTGGAAAAGGAAATCATTCAAACGCGTGGTTCGCGTTTGAATAAGATTTCCGCCAGCGCGCGGACAAAGAACGGGGTATAGGAGGCCTATTTCGGAGTGCCCGAAGGCGGCGGAGCGACAGCGGAGCCGTAGTGAAGCGGACACGGGGCGGAGAACCGGGCGGAGCTGTTGACTATAAATTGGATGGGGCTGGAGTGGGCCGGCGCCAGCGAGGCCGGAAACGAGCTTCGCCGAGTTTCCGGCCTACGCCTGGGGTGGCTCCGGCCCGCGCGGCTCTGCGAGCCGCAGGGGTTCGATCTTGTTCTTGTCCGCGCGCCTTTGTCGATTCAAACTATATTCGGCTTGCGCCGAAATAGTTGAATCGCCTTTTAAGGCGTCGGCGCGCGATTAAGTCGCCCGCGGCAATTCTTGCCGGATTGGCTCACCGCCAATCGGCAGAATATGCCTTCTTAAGCGGGCGGGCGACTGTCGAGCTCCGAACCGGATAGAACTGCCCTGCGCGGGCGGCGTCCGGGTGACCCCGGCGGGACGGAGCGAAACTACGTTTCGCTAAGACAGCCTCGGAAAATTTGGGGTAGCGGCTGCCTGTTAGGGTAGACCCGGCCAATTGTGAGTGCGACACGCCCCCGTTTATTCCGAGAGGCAACGCAACTGAAAACCGTAGACGCGACCGTTCGCGTAGGAGTTAAGGTCTGTTACGCTGAAACCCAAGTACGTGCCATAGACACTGCTGGCCGTAGCAGCCCAGCTGAACCCGTTGTTGCCGACGCTGCTCAGCCCGCCATTGGCTCTCTCGCGGAAGCCCGGGGCGGGGAGATAACAAAACAAACTCGGGACATCGTCCCGCGACCGACTCAAAAACAACACCTATGCAGGTCGATATCATCACCACTGCCGCAGAAGTCACTCCCGAACGAGTCCGCGGACGGAACGTCGCCGTCATCGACGTCTTCCGCGCCACCTCCGTCATCGTCACCGCACTCGGAAACGGAGCCAGAGAGATTATCCCCGTCACCGGCATCGAAGAGAGCTTCCGGCTCCGAGACCAAATCCTACAGGCACACCGCACGGCGGGAGATCAGGGGCCCGTGCTGCTCGGTGGGGAACGAAACACCGTGATTATCGAAGGGTTCGACCTCGACAACTCCCCCCTGAGGTACACCCCCGAAGCGGTGCGGGACGCCACCGTCGTCATGAGCACCACCAACGGCACACGCGCCGTGAACTGCGCCAGAGGGCTCGCCGACGAAATCTATATCGCCGCCCTGCTCAACGCAGACGCCGTCGCAAGGCGGTTGGGAGAGCTCGGGAAAGACATCGCCCTCGTCTGCTCCGGACGACACGACCGGTTCACCATCGAAGACAGCTTGTGCGCGGGCATGATGGCACGGTATTTGAACCTCCGGTATGCGTACGACCTCAGCGACATCGCCTGGTGGTGCGCAGACGTCTACGGACGCTACGAAGACGACCTGCAAGGCGCGCTGGACCACTGCCTCCACTACCACACCATCCGCGAACGGTGGGGAGAGGACATCGCCTGGTGCCTCAGACGGAACGAGCTCGAGATCGTACCCAAACTTTACGAACCGGAAGGAGGTATACGATTATGACACACCAAACCCATCGGGACGACCGCAGCCGGCTGGTCGTCATCAAACGCTACACCAACCCGGAAGAGGCCTGGCTCGACGCCGACCTGCTCCGCAGCCGGGGAATCGAATGCGAAGTGGACGGGGCCACGGGCGGAGGCGTGCTGCCGTTCATCCAGGGACAGGTCAGCCTGATCGTGCCGTGCGCCGCGGCTTCGGAAGCGGTGCAGATCGTGCCGGGGGCGGCATTGCAGGAGGAGTAACGGATGGCAGAGAGTCGCGAAAGGCAGATACTCGACGCGTTGGCTGCGCAGGGCAACCTGCGCAGCCTCTGTACGTTACGGAGCGTCGGAACCTACATCTACGAGGGGGAGCGGGAGTACTACAACCTCTCATCGAACGACTACCTGGGGCTGGCCGAGCCGGCCTTGCAGAACCGGTTTCTGCTGGAGGCGGATGTCGACCGGTTCCTGCTGGGGAATCCGGCCTCACGCCTGATGACGGGGAACAGCCCGGCCTACGAGGCACTCGAAACGGCGGTGGCCGATTTGCTGGGGACGGAGCGGGCGCTGGTCCTGGGGTCGGGATTCGCAGTCAATACGGGGGTGCTGCCGGCGGTGACGGAGCGCGGAGACCTCGTGCTGGCGGACAAACTGGTGCATGCCAGCCTGATCGACGGGCTGAGGCTCTGCGGATCGGGGGTCGAGTGGCGCAGGTTCCGCCACAACGACATGGAGCAGCTCGAAGCGATGCTCGAGGCGCAGCGCGGCCGCGGGGGGCGGATTATCGTCGTGACGGAGAGCCTGTTCAGCATGGACGGCGACTTCGCGCCGCTGGCGGAGCTGGCGGAGTTGCAACACCGGTACGGGTTCCGGCTCTACTTAGACGAGGCGCACGCGTTCGGGGTCTACGGGCCTGAGGACGAGGACGGGGCGGGCGAAAGGTGCGGGGCGGGATTGCTGGCGGCCTACAACGCGGGGCGGCCGGAGCACCTTTTGCGGGCGGACTACCACGTGGTGACGTTCGGCAAGGCGCTGGCGTCGCAGGGGGCGGCGGTGGGGTGCTCGGATGAGACCAAACGGCTGCTGGTCAACCGCATGCGGCCGCTGATCTTCTCGACGGCGCTGCCGGACATCTCGCTGGAGTGGACGCGGTTTCTGCTGGGGCTGATGCCGGAGTTCGCGCCGCGGAGGGAGCGGATTCGGGAGCTTATCACGCTGGTTAACAAGATTTTAGAGTCTGCTGCTCCGTATGAGTCGCAGATCGTCCCCATCCGGGCGGGGAGCAACGAACGGGCGCTGGCCATGGCCGGGGCGCTGAAGGAGGAGGGGTTCTGGGTGACGGCGATCCGCCATCCGACGGTGCCGGAGGGAGAGGCGCGGCTGAGGGTGTCGCTCTGCGCGGGCCACACGCCTTATAAAATCGAACAATTCGCCACGTTATGCAGGCAGTTTGGATAAATTCGCGGCCGGAGATGCGGAGCGAACGGGGGGTGGTCGTCTTCGCTGCGGGATGGGCGGGGTCGGACGAGCTGGTCAGACACCTCGCGTTGCCGCAAGGATACGACTTGCTGTGCCTCTTCGACTACCGCAGCTTTCCCTCTGCCACAGAAGTCCGCGAACTCTATGCACAAATAGCGCCTTACCGGCACAAACACCTGATCGCCTGGTCGTTCGGGGTGTGGGCGGCGGAGCGGATTTTCGGAGAGGCGGATTGGACTTGGGACGGGGCGGTGGCGGTCAACGGGACGCCGCTGCCGGTGCACGACACCTACGGGATTCCGGTGCGGGCTTTCGCGGTGACCGTCCGGAGCATCGAGGGGGCGGGGACGGGGCGCTTCTTAGAGCGGATGTGCGGCACGCAGGAGGTTTTACGGGAGTACTATAAACACCGATCGACCAGAGGGTTGGAGGAGATAGGCGAGGAGCTGCGGCGGCTGCGGGACGGGGCGGCGGAGACGGCGGCGACTGTGTCGGTACCGCATGCGGGCTTCTGGACGGGAGCGGTGGCGGGAACGGAAGATGCGATTTTTCCGCCGGAAAACATGATGCGTTACTGGACGGAGGCGGGGGTGCGGGTGACTGCCGGGGAGGGGATGCCGCACTATCCGCTGGCCGACGGGGAGTTCCTGATGCGTTGGATTCATGAAGCACAATAAGGAGTTGTTACAGAGGAGGTTCGCCCGGAATCTGGCGACCTACGAGACGGGGGCGGTCGTCCAGCGGACAATGGCGGAGCGGATGGCCGGTCTGCTGGCGGAGCGGATACCGGCCGAGGCGGTGCGGCGCGGGGTCGAGATCGGCGCGGGGACGGGATTTCTGACGCGGCGGCTGGTCGCGCTCTTCCCGGGGGCGGCGTGGACGGCGAACGATCTGGTGCCGGAGAGCGGGCGTTTTCTGCCGCCGGAGGTCGCTTTCGAGGCGGGCGACGGCGAATATTTCCCGTTCGGCGAGGCGCGCTACGACCTGATCGCGACGGCGTCGACGGTGCAGTGGTTCGACGACCTGCCGGCTTTCGCGGCTCGCGCGGCACGGGGGCTGCGGCGCGGCGGATTCCTGGCGGTGGGGACGTTCGGCCCTCGAAATTTCCGCGAAATCACGGCGGCGACGGGACGGGGGCTGGAATATTATTCGCTGTCGGAGCTCTCCGACATCTTCATCTCCAATCACTTACAAATCACCGACCGGGAGGAGCGGATCGAGGCGGTGCCCTACCCGACTCCGCTGGAGGTGTTGCGCCACCTGAGCCGGACGGGGGTCAACGCGGTGGCCGAGGAGCGGTGGACGCGGGGGCGGCTGAGGCAATTCGACGCGGATTATCGCGCTGCGTGCGCCGGGACTTCCGAAATCGCGGCGGATGGCGTAACTTTGACGTTTCATCCGACGATCATCATCGCACAAAAACCATGACACCATTTTCATCCGGCGTCTACTTCGTGAGCGGCATCGACACCGATGCCGGGAAGAGCTACGCCACGGGGCTGCTGGCGCGCCGCCTGGCCGAGGAACAGGGCGCGCGGGTCATCACCCAGAAGTTCGTCCAGACGGGCAACACGGGCCTCTCGGAGGACATCGAGCTGCACCGGCGGCTGATGGGGATTCCGCTGCAGGAGGTGGATCTCGACGGGACGACGGCTCCGCTGGTCTACCGTTTTCCGGCCTCGCCGCACTTAGCGGCGGCGCTGGAGGGGCACACGGTGGAGACGGCGCGGATCGACGCCTCGACGGAGCGGCTGCGGGGGCTCTACGACATCGTGCTGGTCGAGGGGGCAGGGGGGCTGGCGGTGCCGCTGGCTCCGTTCCCCACGGCGGAGGGGGGGCGCGAGTACCTCACGATCGACTATGTGGCGGAGCGGCGGCTGCCGCTGCTGTTCGTGACGTCGGCGAAGCTGGGGAGCCTGAACCACACGCTGTTGAGCTTCGAGGCTTGCCGGGCGCGGGGGATCGAGGTGGCGGGGGTGCTCTGGAATCTCTGTCCGGCGGGCGACCCGGTCATCGCGGCGGACACGCGGGCGTATATCGCTGACTATCTGCGGGTTCACTGGCCTTCGGCGCGTCTGATCGACATCCCGGCGCTCTGAGGGGCGGGCTTTGTGCGGGTCGGAGCCAGCGTGGCCTAAAACGAGCTCCGTCGAGTTGCAGGCCTACGCCTGGGGTGGCTCCGGCCCGCGCG
>NZ_CAJTMN010000047.1 GCF_910577125.1 uncultured Rikenella sp. | reverse complement strand
TTGTCCGCGCGCCTTTGGGAAATCTTGTCCAAAGCGCAAGTCGCTTTGAACGATTCCCCTTTTAAGGCGTGGCGCGCGGTCGAGCATGGTGCTGTTCTTGCCCGCGCGCTGGCGGAAATCTTATTCAAACGTGTATCACGCGTTTGAATGATTTCCTACTCCAGCAGTCGCGCGCGGTCGAGCTTCGAGCCGGACGGAACTGCCCTTCGCGGGCGGCGTCCGGGTGACCCCGGCAGGACAGAGCGATACTGCGTATCGCTTACTTATTTGCTGTGCCCCATTCTCTGTTCGCGCGCTGGCGGAAATCTTGTCAAAACGCACAAGTGCATTTTGACGATTTCCCTCTTCAGGCGTGGCGCGCGTCGAGCTTGGTGCTGTTCTTGCCCGCGCGCTGGCGGAAATCTTATTCAAACGTGTATCACGCGTTTGAATGATTTCCTACTCCAGCAGTCGCGCGCGGTCGAGCTTTGCCCCGGATGGAACTGCCCTCGGGCCGGGCAGGCCCCACGTCCCGTGGACGGGCGAAACTGCGTTTCGCTGCGGCCGTGTCGGTAAAATTGGGGTAGAGGCTGCCTGTTAGGGTAGACCCGGCCAATTGTGAGTGCGACACGCCCCGTTTATTCCGAGAGGCAACGCAACTGAAGACCGTAGACGCGGCTGCTCGCGTGGGTGGGACTGAGGTACGTTATGCCGAAATCCAAGTATCTGCTACCGCTACCGCTGACCGAAAACGACCATACGGAACCTTCGCGGCCGACGGCCTGTGGCGCGCCATTGGCTCTTTCGCAGTAGCCCGGGGCGGGCGACCTTTAAGGCCTTTAAGACCCTGCTTCCGACAGCTATGCGTCGATCACCCCCGATCCCACCAGCTCCCCGTCCGGAGCGTACCATGCTGCGAACTGTCCCGCCGTGATTCCCCGCTGCGGTTCGGCGAAGTCGATGACGCCCCAGCCGTCGGCATCGACCCGGAGAGTCGCCCGCTGCAGCGGCTGCCGGTAACGAATCCGCATCAGGTATTCGCGCGGCGCGGTATCTCCGGCCTCCGGCGCCAGATCCGGCCGGATCCAGTGCATCTCGTCCGGCCGAATCCGAAGCCCCGGCCGGTACAGTCCCGGATGCCTCTCGCCCATGCCGACGTAGATGATATTGGCGGCCACATCCGTGGCGATGACGAACAGCGGTTCCGGTTTCCCTCCCACATTCAGCCCTTTGCGTTGCCCGATCGTGTAGAAGTGCGCCCCGTTGTGCTCGCCCACCTTCGTTCCGTCGCTTTCGCGGTAGACATAAGGTGCATACGGGTCGTGCTCCGCATCCGCGTATCTCGCCCAGTCCGCCGGAATCTCGATGATGGCACCGCCCGGCCGAGCCGCCAGCTTCTGTTGCAGAAAGATCGGCAGATCGACCTTGCCGACAAAGCAAATCCCCTGGGAATCCTTGCGTTCGGCCGTGGCCAGCCCCTGTTCCGCCGCAATGCGCCGCACTTCGGGCTTTTCCAGGTTTCCGATGGGAAACAGTGCCTTCGCGAGCTGCTCCTGATTGAGCTGACAGAGAAAATAACTCTGGTCTTTGTTGGGATCGTCGCCCGCGATGAGGCGGTGATAAGTCCGTCCGTCCGCCGGACTGACCACCGTATCCGTTTTGCAGTAGTGCCCCGTCGCCACATAATCGGCCCCCAGCTCCAGAGCCGCCTTCAGAAAGGCGTCGAACTTGATCTCTCGGTTGCACAGCACATCCGGGTTCGGCGTCCGCCCCCGTCCGTACTCGGCGAACATGTAGTCCACGACCCGTTCCCGGTACTGTTCGCTGAGGTCGATGAAGTGGAACTCGATGTCGAGCTTCTTGGCCACCAGTTCGGCGAAAACGCGGTCGTCGTACCACGGACAGTCGCCGGAGAGCGTCCCGGTCGTGTCGTGCCAGTTGCGCATGAACATCCCCACGACGTCGTAGCCCTGTTCCTTGAGCACCCACGCCGCGACGCTCGAGTCGACCCCTCCGGAGAGCCCGACGACGACACGTCTCTTGTCCTTTTTCGGATTGTTTTCCATAAATCGAATCGTTCCGCTCGGAAACGGCTCTCAAAGGTAACGGTTTTCGGCGGGATTTTCGTCTCGCCGGCCCGACGAAACCGTTTCTGATTTTTTTACCACGAACTCCGAAAAATATTACCTTTGTTTACCAGAAAGAATCACTCGTCAAAGCATCGCGTTATGCCGAAAATCTCGCAGACCGGGCTCCACGTCCCGGCCTCTCCCATCCGAAAACTCGTCCCGTATGCCGAGGCGGCCAAACGGCGCGGCGTGCATGTCTATCACCTGAACATCGGCCAGCCGGACATTCCGACGCCGGACGAGGCGCTGGCGGCGATTCGGGAGGTCGATGTCCGGACGATCGCCTATACCCATTCGGCCGGAATCGGAAGCTATCGCGAAGCGTTGGCGCGGTTCTATACGGATCGCGGGCTGCCGCTGACGGCGGAGCAGCTGATCGTCACGACGGGCGGTTCGGAGGCGATTCTGATGGCCATGCTGGCGACGTGCGACTGGGGAAATCAGGTGATTGTGCCGGAACCGTACTATGCCAATTACAACGGTTTCGCTATGGAGGCGGGGATCGAGATCGTGCCGGTGAGGTCGTATATCGAGGATGATTTCGCTCTGCCGCCGATCGAGGAGTTCGAAAAACGCATCACGCCGAAAACGCGTGCGATATTGATCTGCAATCCGAATAATCCGACGGGATACCTGTATAGCGAGGAGGAGATCCTGAAATTGCGGGAGATCGCTTTGCGGCACGACCTGTTCCTGCTGGCGGACGAGGTCTACAGCGACTTCTGCTACAACGGCGCCCGGCATCATTCGGTGCTGGCGCTGCAAGGGGTGGACGAGCATGTGGTGATGATGGACTCGATTTCGAAGCGGTTCAGTATGTGCGGGGCGCGGATCGGGGTGTTGGCGAGCCGGAACCCGGCGGTGATCGATGCGGTTTTGCGCATGGGGCAGGCGCGGTTGTGTGCGCCGTATGTGGGCCAGGTGGCGGCCGAGGCGGCGTTGAGGGCGTCGAAAAGCTACTTTACCACGGTGCATAACGAGTACGAGGCGCGTCGGAATTTTATGATCGGTGCGCTGAACCGGATGGAGGGGGTGCGCTGTCCGATGCCGCGGGGGGCGTTCTACGCGATAGCGGAGCTGCCGGTGGACGATGCGGATCGGTTCGCACAGTGGCTGCTGGAGGAGTTCGAACTGGACGGGCGGACGGTGATGGTGGCTCCGGCATCGGGCTTCTATTCCGACCCGGCGGCGGGACGCAGGCAGGTACGTTTGGCGTATGTCCTGAACATCGATGATCTGCGGGGTGCGATGGAGGTATTGGAACAGGCTCTGAAGGTCTATCCGGGCCGTTGCTGATTTGCATGCTATCAAGTTGTATTTGTACTCTTTTCTTTGAGCCGGACGGAACCGTACCTTTTCTGAAGAAAAGGTACCCAAAAGACTTTTAGATAGCTACGCTCCTCCTTAGGCTCCGCAAGCATCCTCTAAAGTTTTTTTGGTTCTTTTTGTTCACAAAAAGAACAGTACCCTCCTGTTCCAGATAGAGAGACTGAATAATACTTGATGATGCAGTATCCGACGATCGGACGATATGTCGAGACCCTATCGAATCCCGAGGGGCTGTTCCGCAGCCTGTCGGGACTTTCTGTTTCTGCACCCGTTGAATTTTCGGCCGGAGCGTACGGTGTTGTTTTCCGGGTCGGCGTGGAGGGGCATCCGCATGCCTTGAAATGCTTCACCCGTCATCAGCCCGGTCGGGCAGACGCCTATCGGCGGATCGTGCGGAGTCTGAACCGGGCCCGGGCCGAAGGCGGCGCGGGTGAGCGGCATTTGGTAGCTGTCGAGTGGCTGGACGACGAGCTGATCGTTTTCGACGACGACGGACACGCCGCCCGTTACCCGGCCCTGCTGATGGAGTGGGCCGAGGGAGAGACCCTGACGAAACGGATGGCCGCAGCCGTTGCCGCGGCCGATACGGAAGAGCTGGGACGGTTGTCTGCGGCTTTCGACCGGCTGGCTTTGTGGCTGTTGGCACAGCCTTTCGCCCATGGCGACCTGAAACCCGACAACCTGATCGTCCGGCCCGACGGCGAACTGATCCTGGTCGATTACGACGGTCTCTACCTGCCCGATATGGCCGGCGAGCGGGCTCGGGAGAACGGAACCGAGGGATTTCGGCCTCCGGGTCGCGGCGAGACCGCGTTCGATGAGCGGATAGACGACTTTTCGATTGCGCTGATTAGCCTGACCCTGAGCGTGCTGGCCCGTTGGCCGGAGCTGTACGACCGGTTTCGTCCTTCGACCGGCCTGTTGTTCGACCCTTCGGACTTGGTGGCGGGTCGTTGTCCGGTGGACGCTTTTCTGCGGCAGACCGAATGGGCTTCGCTCCCGTTGTTGGAGGCTTTGAGACGCGGAGAACGGCGGATCGAAGGGTTGGCCGGCATGCTGACGGGAGCGGATTCGGTGCGATCGCTCTCCGCGGCCGTGTACGATTATTGCGGCGAGGCGGGACGCGAGGGGATTCGGCTGGTGCGCAGGGGAGGGAAGTACGGTTTTGCGGCCGGCGACGGGACGTTGGTGGCGGAGTGTCGTTATGACCGGGCGCGGGAGTTCTCGGAGGGAGCGGCAGCGGTGTGTCTGGAGGGGCGGTGGGGCTTTATCGGGCCCGATGGCAGCTGGTTGCGGGAGCCGGAGTACGACGATTGCGGCGATTTTTCCGAAGGTATCGTGCCGGTCAGCATCGGCGGGCGTTGGAGTTATGCGGACGGGGAGTTTCGGCTGCTGTCGCGGCCGCGGTTCGACGATGCGTGGTCGTTTTCGGAGGGACGGGGAGTGGTGCGGAAGGGTTCGAAATACGGTTATGTCGGGCCGGATGGACGGATGGCGATTCCGGCGCGTTACGATTTCGCGCAGCGGTTTTCCGAGGGGGCGGCTTGTGTGATGATGAACGGATTGTACGGCTTTATCGATCGCCGGGGACGGTGGAGGGTGGAACCGCAGTTCGACTACGCGCGGTCGAAACACGACGGTCGGGTCTATGTCGAACGCGACGGGAAGGGGTACGAGATCGAGTTGTAAAGCAATGAAAACGGGCGATTCTTTTACATAAAAGAATCGCCCGCTCCGGTCTTAATCGCGGAGTGCGCGTGTCACGCCTTGTTCCGAATATACTCGTCGATTGCCCGTGCCGCCTGCCGTCCGGCCCCCATGGCCAGAATCACCGTAGCCGCGCCCGTCACCGCATCGCCTCCGGCAAAAACTCCCTCCCGGCTCGTCGCCCCCAGATCGCTCGCCTCGATACACCCGCGGCGCGTCACTTCCAACCCCGGCGTAGTCGCCGCAATCAGCGGATTGGGCGAAGTCCCGAGGGCCATAATCACCACGTTGCAAGGAATGTCGAACTCCGATCCTTCGACCGCTACCGGCGATCGTCGACCCGATTCGTCCGGCTCGCCCAGCTCCATCCGCACGCATCGGATGCCTGTCACCCACCCCTGTTCGTCGCCGACGATCTCCACCGGGTTGGTCAGCATTCGGAACTCGATCCCCTCTTCTTTGGCGTGGTGCACCTCTTCGCGCCGGGCAGGCAGCTCGGCTTCCGACCGCCGGTAGACGATAAAGGCCTCAGCTCCCAGCCGTTTCGCCGTCCGCACGGCGTCCATCGCCACATTTCCGCCCCCGACGACAACCACCCGGTCGCCCGTATAGATCGGTGTGTCATACTGTTCGTCATAGGCGTGCATCAGGTTCGTACGGGTCAGGAACTCATTGGCCGAGACCACCCCGTTGAGGTTCTCGCCCGGAATGCCCATGAATCGCGGCAGTCCGGCTCCCGAGCCGATAAAGACCGCCTCGAATCCCTCTTCGTCCATCAGCTGATCCACCGTCACCGTCCGTCCCACCACCACGTCCGTCTCGATCTTCACCCCCAACCGGCGGACGTTTTCGATCTCCGGCTCCACAACGCCTTTTTTCGGCAGCCGGAACTCCGGAATCCCGTATTCCAGCACCCCGCCCGGCCGGTGCAGCACTTCGAAAATCGTCACCTCATATCCTAATTTGGCCAAGTCCGCCGCGCAGGCCAGACCCGCCGGCCCCGAGCCCACGACGGCCACCCGATGTCCGTTGGCCGGTGCCGCTTCGGCCAGTGTCAGGCGGTGTTCCCGCCCCCAGTCTCCCACGAAGCGTTCCAGCTTGCCGATCGCTACCGGCTCTCCCTTTACGCCCAGAATACACGACCCTTCGCACTGACTCTCCTGCGGGCAGACCCGTCCGCAGACCGACGGCAGCAGCGAGTCGCGGGCGATCACCCGCGCCGCTGCGGCGATATCTCCGTCGACGATGCAGCGGATGAAGTCGGGTATCCCGACCGACACCGGGCACGCCTCGACGCACCGCGGCTTTTTGCAGTTGAGACACCGGCTCGCTTCCAAAGTCGCCTCGTCGAGATTGTAACCGTAACAGACCTCCTCGAAATTCGTCGCCCGTACTTTCGGATCCTGCTCCCGCACAGGAACTCTGGGTATTTTGTTTGCCATGGTAAATCTTTCTTTTCAGTTCGTTACAATCCGATGTTGCATTTGTGTCCCGCTGCGCGTTCGGCTTCGATCGCTTTTTTCCGCTCTTCGATCGTACGGTACATGCCCTGCCGCCGCATCGCCTCGTCGAAATCGACCTGATGGGCGTCGAATTCCGGCCCTTCGACGCAGGCGAAGCGGGTCTTCCCGCCGACGGTCACCCGGCAGGCGCCGCACATCCCGGTGCCGTCCACCATCAGGGTGTTGAGGCTCACGATGGTCGGTATGTTCAGTTCCTTGGTGGTCAGGGCGACGAATTTCATCATGATCATCGGCCCGATGGCCACCACGCAGTCGAAGTGTTTCCCGTCGTTCACGACCAACTCTTTCAATAGGTTGGTTACAAGGCCTTTGTATCCTTTCGAACCGTCGTCGGTGGCGATGTGCACGTTCGGGGTCAGGGCGCGGAACTCCTCTTCGAGCAGGACGAGGCTTTCGTTCTTGGCGCCGATGATGACGTCGGCCTGTATGCCTCGTTCGGCGAGCCTTTTGACTTGCGGATAGACCGGTGCGGCGCCCAGTCCGCCGGCAACGAACATGAATTTCGTGGCGGCGAGTTTATCGGGGCTATAGTGGATGAATTCGGAGGGGTGTCCGAGCGGCCCGACGAAGTCGGCGAAGCTGTCCCCTTCTTCGAGGGCGACGATCCGCATGGTGGAGGCTCCGATGGCCTGGATGACGATGGTCACGGTGCCCCGTTCGGCGTCGTAGTCGCAGATGGTCAGCGGAATGCGTTCTCCTTTTTCGTCTACGATGACAATCAGGAACTGACCGGGCTGTGCGGCCCGGGCCACACGCGGCGCTTCGACCTCCATCAGGTAGATGGCGGGAGCGAGCTGACGTTTTTTCAGGATACGAAACATAGGGTTCAAAAAGTCGTTGTTTTTCGGATGGATGGGGACAAAGGTAAGGAATTGGGCGGTATCTGCCTACTTTGCTCCGGCAGGATGTTGGTTTCTTAACAGGTTTGTGAGATTTTGTTGGATTTTGTGTGGCGCGCGGACAGAGAATGGTTCGAAGAGTTGGGCTGACCCAGCCATTTGCCCACCGCGGGCACGCGGGGCCCGCCCGGCCTGAGGGCAGTCGAAGCTCGACCGTCGCCCGCCCGCTTAAAGAGGGATTTCGCTCGTTTTGCGGTGAGCAAAATCGAGATGAAATCCCTGCGGGCGACGGCAAACGCGGCGGAGCGACAGCGGAGCCGCAGTGAGGCGGACACGGGACGGAGTCTTAGGCTGAGAGCGAGTAGCGCGATTCCGAGAGGAATCGCCGGGCCTGCGCGCTGGGCCTTCGGCCCACCCGGGGAGCGCGCAGCCCGAACCCGACAGACGGCTGGGCCAAACTTTTGCGGTTCGCAGAACCGCGCGGGCCGAAGCCTCCCGCAGCGGAGGCCCGCAACTGACGTTGCTTTGGGCCCCGCAGGCTTCGGCCTGCTTTGGATGGAGACTGCCATTATAAAAAGACGCCGCGTCCCGTTTATTCCGAGAGGCAACGCAACTGAAGACCGTAGGCACGGTCGTCCGTGTGGCATGGATTGAGAACCTGCGGGCCGAAATCAAGAAAATATGCCGAAATACCGTAAACGGTGGATGACCAGACAAAACCGTACTGGCCGTTGAACCACCAGTCGCCCAAATAACCGTTGTGGCCCGCATCGCGGAAGCCCGGGGCGGAGGTTATCCCCCTCAAAGGACGGCACAGCGGAATCAGGAAACCCGAAATTCATTACTTTTGTCCGAACAACACCACAGAACCATGACACAGGAGGAACTCTTTAAAAAACTCATCGCACACAGCAAAGAATACGGATTTATCTTCCCCTCCAGCGAGATATACGACGGACTCTCGGCCGTTTACGACTACGGCCAGCTCGGCGTCGAGCTCAAGAACAACATCAAGCGCTACTGGTGGGACGCCATGACCAAACTCCACGACAACATCGTCGGGATCGACGCCGCCATCTTCATGCACCCCAAGACCTGGGAAGCTTCGGGGCACGTCGGCGCCTTCAACGACCCGCTCATCGACAACAAGGACAGCAAGAAACGGTATCGCGCCGACGTGCTGATCGAAGACTGGATCGCCAAACAGGACGAGAAGATCGAAAAAGAGGTGGCCAAGGCTGCGAAACGCTTCGGCGACGCTTTCGACGAGCAACAATTCCGTACGACTAATGGGCGTGTGCTGGAATTGAAAGCCAAGCGCGACGCTGCGCATGCCAAGATGACCGAAGTGCTCAACGCCAATGACTTGGCCGGTGTCAAGGCGCTGATCGAAGAGCTCGAAATCGTCTGTCCGATCAGCGGGACGAAGAACTGGACCGACGTGCGGCAGTTCAACCTCATGTTCAGCACCCAGATGGGTTCCACCGCAGAAGGAGCCAGCATCGTCTACCTGCGGCCGGAGACCGCGCAGGGGATTTTCGTCAACTTCCTGAACGTGCAGAAGACCGGGCGGATGAAGATTCCGTTCGGGATCGCCCAGATCGGGAAAGCCTTCCGGAACGAGATCGTCGCCCGGCAGTTCATCTTCCGCATGCGCGAGTTCGAACAGATGGAGATGCAGTTCTTCGTCAAACCCGGCACCGAGATGCAGTGGTTCGAACACTGGCGCCAGTTCCGGATGAGCTGGCACCGTGCCTTGGGCTTCGGCGACGACCACTACCGCTTCCATGACCACGAAAAGTTGGCACACTATGCCAACGCCGCTACCGACGTGGAGTACGAATTCCCGTTCGGCTTCAAGGAGGTCGAAGGGATTCACTCGCGGACCGATTTCGACCTCTCGCAGCACGCCAAATTCTCCGGCAAGAAGATCCAGTACTTCGACACCGAGAGCGGGGAGAGCTACACCCCGTATGTGGTCGAAACCTCGATCGGGGTCGACCGGATGTTCCTGCAGGTTTTCTCGGCCGCTTACACCGAGGAACAGCTCGACGGGGGGGATTCGCGCATCGTGATGCGCTTCCCGGCGGCCTTGGCGCCGGTCAAGGTGGCTGTGCTTCCGCTTGTTAAGAAAGACGGGCTGCCGGAGATCGCCCGCGGGATTGTGAACGACCTGAAATTCGACCACTACGTACAATACGACGAAAAGGATTCGATCGGGAAGCGGTACCGCCGGCAGGATGCCATCGGGACGCCGCTCTGCGTGACCGTCGACCACCAGTCGGCCGAAGACGGAACCGTGACCGTCCGGCACCGGGATTCTATGCAGCAGGAGCGTGTGGCTATCAAGGATCTGCCGGGGATTGTGCACGACATGGTCAGCCTCAAAGGGCTCTTCGCCAAGCTGGTGAAGTAGTTCCGAGCCGATCGGGAACCGATTGCGAAAGTTCCGGATTTCATCGCGAAATCCGGAACTTTTCGTTATATTTACTCCTCTGTTGAAACCAGTGGAAACCATGAACGCCAGCAAAAATTATCTTCTTGCCACCCTGCTCGCCTTCGGCGGGCTCGGCGCGTCGGCCCAGACCGGACAACCCGATATCGAACTCGACACCCGGTGGGTCGAGACCAGCCTCGAGGTCAACGCGACCAAACGCACGCCCGGGAGCTATACCCTGGTGGTGCGCTTCTCCCAGCTCGAGAACACCCGCCAGTCGCCCGTCTATAAGACCGTCCTGCGGAGCGCCGGCCAGAAACTGCTGACCGTCACGCCGGTGCAGCCGGAGCGGCCGGTGAGGTGCAGCTATACGTACTCCTATATCCGCGGTTACCGCAGCCCGAAACTCGACAGCGCATTCGTCTACCGGCTGCCTTACAGCACGACGAAAGGGGAGGCGGTCAGAGCCCTCTCGCTGTTCAACCTGAACCAGCGCTACTTTAACGGTCAGCCGGTGCGGGGATGGAGCGCTTGGGAGTTTCGCCTCGCGCCGGGCGACACGGTCTTCGCCATGCGGAAAGGGCTGGTCGTCGAGGTGCACGACGGCGAGGAGCCGGCCGACCGGGGGGTGGCGTCGACCTACCGGAGCCGGGCCAACAGCGTGCTGGTCGAACAGCCGGACGGGACATTGTGCCGGTATGAAGTGCTGGAGAAGGGCAGCATCGCCGTCCGGCCGGGAGATATGGTCTATCCCGGCACGCCGATCGCCCGGGCCGGAACCTATTATGAGGGGGGAGAGCATCAGGTGCGGATCGCCGTCTATTTTCCGGACGAGAATCCGAACTACCGTCCGGGGGATCCGAACAACGGCTCGGTGTTCGAGTGGGTGTACTATGCTCCGCGGTTCGCCACGGCGCAGGGAGAGATCCGGCTGCAACACGGCCGCACCTATCGGGCGGTCTCGTCGCCGGAGCTGGTGCAGCGCGAGATGACGAAACGCGAAATCAAGCAGCGTGCGGCGAAATAGCGCGTCTGCCGGGGTTCCGGATAAAAAAGGGCAGAGGAGGGATAAATGCTGAGAGGCAACGCAACTGAAGACCGTTGGCCCGGTTCGTCGTGTTGCTGGGGTTGAGTTCCGTCGCGTTGAAGTTCAAGTACATGCCACGGTAGTGGTCGCCCGAATCGTAGGACGTGGACGACCAGCTGTACCCGTTGTTGCCGACGTTCCACAACGCGCCCTCGCCGTTGCCGCGGTTGCCCGGGGTGCCCCCTGAACCGGCAGTCGCTCGAATCGGCCCGGTCGGGAACGAAGCCCGACGCAGGCGTGCCCGGCTTGTCGCTTGCCCGTTCCGGGAACGGGTTTCGCGTGTGCGGGGCTCCGTAACTAACGCTCCGTCCGGCGATCCGTCGCCGTCCGAAGCCTGGTCAGTGGACTGCTGAATTTATCACTCGCGCTGGCTGCACCCCGTAGGCGCAGCCACTCTTGGAGTTTCTGTCCGTACCTCTGCCCGTCTTGTTCCGGCGGGGATATGCCTGCCGGCGTGGATTTGTCCGGCGGATGAGGCAAAGTTAGCAAAGTTCGTCGCGATTTCGGACACCGGGTGTCTCGTTTGGGTAAAAGTGCTCTTGTCGAGGTAGCTTAGGGTAGAGGTGACCGGTTTGTTGGGGTAGAGGCTGCCGATTCCGAGTGCCGGGAGGCACCGCCCGCGCGGCGTAAGCGCAGTACCCTCAAACCAATCGCGCGCCGCCGCCTTAAAAGGGAAATCGTTCAAACACGCAATCGTGTTTGAACAAGATTTCCCCCAGGCGCGCGGATAAAGAACGGTTCGAAGAGTTGGGCTACTCCAACCAATTGCCCACCGCGGGCACGCGGGGCCCGGCCGGCCCGAGGCCAGTCGAAGCTTGACCGCGCGCCGCTGCCTTAAAAGGGAAATCGTTCAAACACGCAGTCGTGTTTGAACAAGATTTCCCCCGGCGCGCGGAAAATCCGTCGCCCGCCCGCTTGAAGAGGGATTTCGCTCGTTTTGCGGTGAGCAAAATCGAGATGAAATCCCAGCGGGCGACAATAAGTGGCGGAGCGACAGCGGAGCCGCAATGAGGCGGACACGGGACAGAGAACAGGGCTTTGCTTTGGGCGGAGATTGTTCTTTGGGCTGCGAGCGAATAGCTAAGTCCCCGTGGCAACGGTCGGCCCGCAGCCCCCGGATGCGGAGGGGACGCACAGCGTCTTTTACTGGCCGCCTCGGCCTTAATATTCGTTCTCCGCTGGCTGCGGCCGAAAACAAATTGGCCGTGCTCTTGCGACCTGCAAGGTCGCCGGCCTCGTCACCCAGGCGCAAAGCGCCTCGGGGGGGGCAGGACGAACCCGGAAGGATGGACTTTTGAGGGTTGGGCCGGAGCCTGCGGGTGTCCGAACGAGCATCGCGAAGTTGCAGGCCTCCCCCAGCGGGAGGCACTCGGGGGGCCAATATTAGGAGCTGCCTTATTGGGGTAGACCCGGCTAGGGTAGTGGCTGCCAATTGCGAGTGCGGTACGCACCGCCCGCCTCGGCTTCCGCAGCGCTCGGCCGGCATTCTCTGGCGCAGACCGGCGAAAACTGCGGAATAATTGCCAAAAATCATTATCTTTGCCCCTGATTTTCTGGAATCGAAAACTTCATAAACTCATATCGAACGATGAAAAAATTATTGATCGTAGCCGCTGCCGGCATGATGGCAGCTGTCGGAGCAACCTCTTGCGGCGGCAACGCCAAAATGACCACCGACACCGACTCGCTCGCCTACTCGGCCGGGATCGTGCTCGGGACGATGGCCTACCGGATGGACTCCACGATGAACCCGAACCTCATTGCGGCAGCCATCAAGGACGTCTATGCCAAGAAAGGCAAAATGACCGACCTCGAAGCCGATGCTTTCATGCGTGAATACATGATGAACAAATTCATCCGCGAAAGCGCCGCCAAGAATACCGAATTTTTCGAAAAAGCAGAGAAAGAAGGGGCCCAGACCTCGCCCAGCGGCTTGGCATACAAGATCGAAAACGCAGGGTCGGATCGGAAAGTAGCCGTGGGCGACTCGATCTACGCCAAATACAAACTCACCCTGCCCGACGGTCAGGTCGTGGAAGAACAGACCGAATCCGTTCCCTTCCTGCTGGAAGAAGGCAAACTCATCAAAGGCTGGATCGAAGGGATGCAGCTCGTGGGCGAAGGCGGTAAAATCACCCTTTTCGTGCCGGCAGACCTCGCTTACGGCGAACAGGGACACGGCCCGATCGCACCGAACCAGGCTCTGCAATTCGACATCGAAGTGACCAAAGTCGTTCCGGGACAGGGGGCGGCTAAGTAAGCTCCGCATACGTTGAATTATCCGATTGTCGATCTTCCCCGGGAGGCTCGTTGCGCCTTTCGGGAAAGGTCGATTTTTGTCTTTGTTTGATTTTAAACGCAGAAATAGCTACCTTTGCCGTAGATTAAGCCGAAACATCCAGCATGAAACGAGCCGAAATACACACCGTCCGAGGCGTGATGAAAGTCGAACTCTACGACCGCGAAGTGCCCGGCACGACGGCCAACTTCTGTAAACTGGCCGAGAGCGGATTCTACGACGGGCTGACCTTTCACCGGGTGATTCCGGAATTCGTCATCCAGGGCGGATGCCCGAACGGCGACGGACGGGGCGGCCCGGGATACACCATCCCGTGCGAGACCGAGTGCGAACGACAGTATCACGACCGCGGCGTGCTCTCCATGGCACATGCGGGGCGGAATACCGGCGGATCGCAGTTCTTCATCTGCCACAACCGGCAGAATACGGCACATCTGGACGGGGTGCATACCTGTTTCGGCCGTGTGTACGAAGGGCTGGAGGTGATCGACGCGATCCGTCAGGGAGACGTGATCGAAAAGATCGTCATCCTGCCGGACGACGCGAACGGCACGGGCGGAGGAGAGGGCGAAAAGTAAGATTTAGTTAATCGAAAGGAACGATTATGGATTTGGAACTGACTGTAAACATGCTTCTTCCGGTGGTGAAGGGCCAGAGCGCACGCGGTGAGTGGACGAAACAAGAGGTGATTTTCGAAATTCCGGGAGAATACAGCCGGAAACTATGCGTAGGATTCTGGAACGACCGCGCGGTGGATGCCGCCGCATTGCGGCCGGGAGACCGGGTGGCGCTGAGCGTCAATATCGAATCCCGCGAGTACAACGGACGCTGGTACACCGAAGTGCGGGCCTGGCGGATGAGCCGGCTCGACGTCGTGCAGCAACCGGCTCAGGCTATGGGGCAGGGAGCTCCGACAGCTGCGCCTGCCGCCGCTGCTCCTGCGGCTTCGGGGTATACGGCTGCGGCGCCGATGAGTGCGGCGACGGCACCGGAGACCACTTCGGCTGATGAGGTGGATGACCTGCCTTTCTAATCGGTCGCGGGACGATAGATTTTCCCCTGTTTCCGGATGTTATCCGGAGGGATTCAGCGAGGGACAAACACCGATGTGTTTGTCCCTCGCTTTTCTCAAATACCCATGCCGGGCCGTCACAGCCCGGCTTCCATCCGTTGCCGTTTCGGCAAAGCGCGAAGCGTCTCGCCATAGGCATGGTCGATCATCTCGCAGATCTGGCCGTCGGTCAGGTGCGGCCCGCCCAGACGGATTCCGTTCCAGTGCCTTTTATTCATGTGCCATCCCGGTTCGATCTCTTCGGGATACCGGTCGCGGAGCTCTTCGGCCCGCTCCGGTTCGCACTTGAGGAGCAGGTAGTCCGGCCGTTCCAGCGCGCACAGTGCAAAGATGCGCCCATGTTTTTCGGGGGTATCCCCCAGTCGGAAGACAAGGGTTTCGCCGTCGAACGGGAAAGCCTCGGTCACGCCGGGCTTCTCCAGACAATAGTCTCGAATCGTCTCTATATTCATGTGTGCAAGTTACGCTTTTTTCGGACAAATCGGTGTGATGTGTTGAATGCCGCGGAAGCCCGGGGCGGGGGGCTGTTTCGGGTCGGCGCCGCTCGGCACTCGAAGGCTTCCTGTCGGTTCGGGCCGCGCGCTCCGGGGGTGGGCCGAAGGCCCAGCGCGCAGGCCCGGCGATTCCTCTCGGAATCGCGATATTCGCTCTCGTCCTCAAGTATTGCCCCGTGTCTGTCTCACTGCGGCTCCGCTCCCGCTCCGCCGCCTTGCGCATTTTTCCGCGCGCCTTACGCGATTCATACTATTTCAGCGACAGCCGAAATAGTTGAATCGCTTCTTAAGGCGTGGCGCGCGGGCGAGCTTTGAGCCGGACGGAACTGCCCTCGGGCCGGGCTGGCCCCGCTTAAATAAGGCAGTGATAACCCTAGTAAAAGCCCCTGTGGGGTCCCGCGGTGGGCAATTGGCCGTTTCTACTTCTAAGAAAATCGCCGGGGGATTTTCAAGGGGGATGCGAGTCCCCCTTGAATGTGCTCTTTGCCTACTTTCTACCACATAGTAGAAAGTAGGGGCCCCCGCGGCCCGAGCGGAGCAAAGAAAAGAGATTGATATAGAACCCAAAGACGGAGGGCCGAACCACGTTAGGTAAATCAGACTTTTTCCGTGCGCCTTGGGAAATCCTGTCAAAACGCACAGGTGCATTTTGACGATTTCCCTCTTAAGGCGTGGCGCGCGGTTGGTTTGAGGGTACTGCCCTTACGCCGGGCGGGCGGTGCGTGCCG
>NZ_CAJTMN010000046.1 GCF_910577125.1 uncultured Rikenella sp. | reverse complement strand
CTAAAAGTCTTTTGGGTACCTTTTCTTCAGAAAAGGTACGGTTCTCTGCGGGTAGGTACTAAATAGAACGAAAAATAAGTACGTTATGCGTTACACCAGCAAGCAAGTACAGATATTTCATCCCGACGAGCGGATTTTCCGCGTTCTGTCCAGTTTCGAGAACTTCACCCCCATTTTGGCCGACAAAGTCGACGGGTGGGAAGCCACCGAAGAGACCTGCCGATTCCGCGCCAAAGGCTTCACCATCGGCCTGAAGATGGTCGAGCGCCAGCCCAACAAGCACATAAAAGTGTGCGCCGACGACACCGCAGGCGGAGCTCCGATTCCCTTCACCTTTTGGACCCAGATGAAAGACACCACCCCCGACGGTTCTGCGACCCCCCGTACCCACATGCGGATCGTGCTCGACATCGAGTTGAATCCCATGATGAAGATGATGGTCGGCGGGAAACTGCAAGGCGCCGTCGACGGCATCGCCGACCAGATCGCCCACGCCTTTAACAACGCACACCTTTGATGCGCCGCTGTTTCGCCATAGCAATCTTTTTGCTCCTGACCCTTTTCGGAGCCCCCCTCGCCGCCTTAGGCAGCGGGGCGGGGAATCCTGTGTCCGCCCTCGTCGAACGCATCCAGCCCGGCCAGAGCTCCCGCTTCCTCTTCGAACTTGCAGACCAGCAATCCCCCCAAGACTTCTTCGAACTCGACGCCAAAGGAGGGAAGATCGTCGTGCGCGGTAATAACTATCTCTCTATTGCCGTAGGCCTCAACTGGTACCTCAAGTACTACGTGGGCGTGCAGATTACCTGGAACAACCCGCATCCGAGGCTCAGCAACCTCAAATTTCCTAAGCCTAAGACCGTCGAGCGGCATGCCACCGACATGCTCGTGCGGTACTATATGAACTACTGCACCTTTTCCTACTCCACCCCGTTTTGGAGCTGGGAACGGTGGGAACAGGAGATTGACTGGATGGCCCTGCACGGGATCACCACCCCGCTGTCGTTGACCGGCGCCGCCACCGTCTGGCGGAACACCTTGCGCGACCTGGGCTTCGACCAGGCGCAAATCGACCGGTTTATCGCCGGCCCCGCACATCAGGCCTGGTGGCTCATGAACAACCTCGAAGCTTGGGGCGGGCCTAATCCTGCGGCGTGGTACGACAAACAGGCCGAACTGGAGCAGAAGATCGTCGAGCGGTATCGGGAGTGGGGCATGCAGCCCGTTTTTGCCGGGTATGGAGGGATGGTGCCCAACGACAGCGCCGTGTGGCGGCAGTTGGGCCTTACTCAGGTGCAGGAACCCGGCCTTTGGTGCGGTTATCGGCGCCCCGCCTTCGTGCAGCCCACCGATCCTCAGTTCGGAACCATCGCCGACACCTATTATAAGAACCTCAAAGCCTTGTACGGCGACGACGCCCGCTATTTCGCCATCGACCCTTTCCACGAAGGCGGCTCTACGCAAGGCGTTGATCTCTCTGCCGCCGGGCAGGCTATTTACGACGCCATGAAACGCGCCAATCCGGGTGCCGTGTGGGTGGCTCAGGCATGGCAAAATTGTCCCCACCCCGAGATGATCCGGGATTTGCCCGGCGGAGATCTGCTCGTGCTCGACCTTTTCAGCGAGAGCCGCCCCATGTGGGGCGGGGACAGGCGGTCGCCCTGGTGGCGCGACGGCGGCTACGGGCGGCACGACTGGGTCTACTGCATGCTCCTGAACTTCGGCGGCAATGTCGGCATGCACGGCAAGATGCGCCGCGTCATCGACGGATATTATCTCGCCCGCGGCATGCAGCAGGCCGACAGCGCTTGCGCCCGCTTCCTGCGCGGCGTCGGCACCACCCCTGAAGGGATCGAGAACAACCCCCTCATGTTCGAACTCCTCTACGAACTCCCGTGGCGGCCCGAGAAGTTCGACCGGATCGAGTGGGTAACGGATTATGTAGCGGCACGTTATGGTCATACCCTGCCACAGGTCGTTGAGGCTTGGAAAATACTCGCCAATACGGTCTATGACGCCCCCTATGACGGCTTGCAGGAGGGGACGACCGAATCCGTATTTTGCGCCCGTCCTGCCTTGCGCGTCGACCGTGTATCCAGCTGGGGTTCGGCCCGGCTCAACTACGACGCCGGCGAGACCCAACGCGCCTTGGGGCTGATGGTCGAAGTCGCCGAACGTTATCGCGGCTGCAACAACTTCGAATACGACCTCGTTGACGTCGCCCGGCAAGCTCTTGCTGATCGTGCCAACGTGCTGTTGCGTCAGATCGAGACCGCCTTCGACCGGAACGACCGCGAACGCTTCCGGCACCTCACCGACGACTTCCTCGGACTGCTTCTGCTGCAAGACTCTCTGCTCGCTTCTCGGCCCGAATTCATGGTCGGCCCGTGGATCGAGAGCGCCATGCGGTGGGGCCGGCTGCGGCCCGAGCAGGATTTTTACCGCTGGAACGCCCGCACCCTTATTACCACGTGGGGGAACCGCCATGCCGCCGACGTCGGCGGCCTCCGCGACTACGCCCACCGCGAATGGAGCGGCCTGCTGCGCGACCTTTATTATCCTCGATGGCAAACCTTTTTCGACGCCTTGAACCGGGGCGACGCCCCTCCTGCGGACTATTATCCCATGGAATCCTCCTGGGCCGCAGCCACCGCGCCATACCCCATTCAGGCCGAGACTAACCCAATAGAAATGGCATGGAAAGTTTACAACAGACTCATCGCGAAGCGTCCCAACCCGTAGACTGCTACGTGGATACCCACGCTCACCTCTTCGATCCCGACTTCGACGTCGACCGTGCCGAGACCATCGCCCGCGCCCTCTCCGCCGGCGTGCAGCGCATCATCCTGCCCTCCGTCGACTCCCGCAGCCATCGCGCCCTGATCGACACCGTCCGGGCCTTTCCCGACGTATGCAGCGCCGCCATCGGCATGCACCCCACCTCCGTGAACGAGAACACCCGCTGGCGCGAAGAACTTCAGATCGTCCGGCAGCTTCTCAAAGAGCCCCCTGTGAAGTGGTGCGCCATCGGCGAAGTCGGCCTCGACCTCCACTGGAGCACCAGCTCCCTCACCGAACAGTGCCAGGCCTTAGTCATTCAGATGCAGCTCGCCATCGAATACGACCTGCCTCTGATCCTGCACGTCCGTGACGCCTGGAACGAAATCTTCCCCCTGCTCGAACCCCTGCAGGGGCAGATCCGCGGCGTCTTCCACAGCTTCCAGGGGACACTCAAAGACTACGAACGCATCGCCTCTCTCGGCGGCTTCGCAGTCGGCGCAGGCGGCTTCATCACCTATAAGAACTCCTCCGCCGCGAAAGTCTTCGAGCATATCCCTGTCGAGAACATCGTGCTCGAGACCGACGCCCCCTATTTGACCCCCGTCCCCTTCCGCGGAACCCGGAACGAGAGCGCCCACATCCCCGTTATCGCCGCCCGCCTCGCCGAGATCAAGGGGATTTCGGTCGAAGCGGTTCGGGCAGCCACCACTGCCCGCGCCGACAGCCTCTTCTTCTGACCTTTTTCCTCGGGCGGCCATCGCCGGCGGAAGTATTCCGCCGGCGCCATCCTGAAGTCCCGGCCCACTTTGGTGATTCGGCGCCGCCCTGATGTCTCGGCTTTCACCTTGAAACCCCGACTTCACCTGGAAGACCTGACCCTGCCTTGGTGATTCGGCGCCGTCCTGATACCTCGGCCGTCCCGCCGCCTTTTTGCCGCGCACGGTGCGATACCCCGTCTTCGGACGACCCTAAGTATATCCTATGAAAGACTCCATCCTGACCGACCCCCAATTCCGCTTCCGACTCGACCGCCGCGCCCGGTGGCTCACCCTTGTGACCCTTCTCGTCGTCGGCGCCCTCGTCGGCGCCCTGTTCTACGTCTCCGGAGCCAGCTACCTTCCCGCCTGGTTCGCCACCATCGTCGTCGTGCTGCTCCTGCTCGCCTCCCTCTCCATCCCCCGCTTCATCCGCGTCTCCCCCCACTCCGTCGAGATACACTGCTTCATGGAGCTCATCAAGATCCCCCTCGCCGACATCCGCCACATCCGCTTCGTCGAGCCCCGCCAGATGCGCTTCTGCATCCCGCTTTGGGGCGTCTACGGCTTCGGCGGCTACTACGGCTTCTACCTCAATCTCCGCGAGCGGCGCATCTTTCGGCTCTGCGCCTCCCGATGGAGCCGCTTCGTCCTCATCGAAGACATCTACGAAGACCAGTACATCATCAGTTGCGACGACCCCGCCGCCTTCATCCGCGCTGTCGAGCAGTATGAATAGCCTTCTAATCACGTGAAAAAGAGGACGTTCCGAACGGTGGCAGCCGCCCGGAACGTCCGGCATACAAAGCGGATAGATCATAGTAAACGGGAGACGATAGTTTAAATTTAAATATTTTGTTGTATAGTCGGATGTGTATTTTCTATTTGTATTACAATTAGTTATACAACTAAATGTATAAAATGTATAAAGCAAATTTAAATATTATGTTGCAAAGTTGCAACATAATGTAGTAACATTTAAACCTCCAGAACCATGACCGACTGGCAGCGGCTCGAACAAGTCATCCGGTGGACCGGCCTCTCTACCAACGCTTTCGCCTTTTCCATAGGCCTGAAACGGAGCCAGAACCTCTACCAGATCAAACGCCAGCGCAACCGGATCAGCAAAGACCTCGCCGACCGGATCGTTCGCCGCTATCCCGTTTTCGATCGCTCGTGGCTCCTGACCGGCGACGGGCCCGCTCCCGACCTTGCCGCACTTTCTCTTTCTCCCCGTCCCGACCCTTGTGCCGGGAGCATCCCCTTTTATCGCGTCGACGCCCTGCGCCTCGCCTCCGACCCCGCCGCCGTTCTGAGCGGCGAGCCCGACAGCTATCTGAGCATTCCCGGTTTCGGCGATTGCGATCTCGCCGCCCTCTGCACCGGCGACCGGATGGCTCCCGAGATTCCTGCCGGCTCGATCGTCGTTCTGCGCAGTGTCGACCCTCGCGGGCCGGTTCTTCCCGGCGAGATCTACCTCCTTGTGAGCAGCGAATATGTCCGGATGGGTTACATCCGTTCCGACCGGAAGATCGCCGACGGCCTGTGGCTCGATCCTCCCGAGGAGAGCGACGAAGACTCCGTCGGCATCCGCCGCGACCGCATCCGCCGGCTCTATCTCGTCCTCGGAATCGTCATCCGCAAAGTCCTGTGACGCCCCGTTTTTATACCCTCTTCCGGCTAATGGGTTGAAAAAAAGCGGGGTAAAGCAGGAAAAAGTTTGCAAATTCAAAACCAATGCCTATCTTTGTCGTCCGAAATGCCTTGTTCCTGACCGGGCGGCACTTCGGAATACATTGTTCTTCAGGGCGGATACCAGAGTGGCCAAATGGGGCAGACTGTAAATCTGCTGTCTTCGACTTCGGTGGTTCGAATCCATCTCCGCCCACAAATCGTTCTTCGATAAAAAGAGCATCGCCGCCAGGCGTTTTTGAGTTTACGATACGGCCTTGCAAACTTGTTTGCAAAAGGGCGCTGTCGTAAACTCAAAACAACGAACGCAGTTCGGCTCTTTTTATCGAAGTGAAAGTTTTGTAGGGGTCCTGCCGGGAGGCGATGGATCACGGCGCGCCAGCGACGTAATCCTCTCCGCCCAAAGAAAGAGGTGTACATCAAAAACGACGTAATCCTCTTTGCCAAATGAAGAGACCGCGTCTTAAAAGCGACGTAATCCTCTCCGCCTTAAAACATAAAGAGGCGCACAAGAATAACGGCACATCCCCTCGCAAACACCACCGAAAACAAGCGGAAGTAGCTCAGTCGGTAGAGCATTAGCCTTCCAAGCTAAGGGTCGCGGGTTCGAATCTCGTCTTCCGCTCTTTTTTGAGAACAACAAACAACAATTAAACGCTTACAACCCATGGCAAAAGAAAAATTCGACCGGTCGAAACCGCACGTCAATATCGGTACCATCGGTCACGTAGACCACGGTAAAACCACCCTGACCGCGGCTATCACCACCGTGCTGGCAAAGAAAGGTCTTTCGGAACTCCGTTCGTTCGACTCGATCGACAACGCCCCCGAAGAAAAAGAACGTGGGATCACCATCAATACCTCGCACGTCGAATACTCGACCGCTAACCGTCACTACGCACACGTCGACTGCCCGGGTCACGCCGACTACGTGAAGAACATGGTGACCGGTGCCGCTCAGATGGACGGTGCCATCCTCGTTGTGGCTGCGACCGACGGTCCGATGCCCCAGACCAACGAACACGTGCTGTTGGCCCGTCAGGTGAACGTACCGCGTATCGTCGTATTCCTGAACAAATGCGACATGGTCGACGACCCTGAAATGCTCGACCTCGTCGAACTCGAAGTGCGCGACCTGCTCAACAAATACGAATTCGACGGCGACAACACCCCGATCATTCGCGGTTCTGCGCTCGGCGGCTTGAACGGCGAAGCTCAGTGGGAAGAAAAAATCATGGAACTGATGGATGCGGTGGACTCCTACATTCCGATTCCCCCGCGTGAAAACGAAAAACCGTTCCTGATGCCTGTCGAAGACGTCTTCTCGATCACCGGCCGTGGTACCGTGCTTACCGGTCGTGTCGAAACCGGTGTGATCCACGTGGGCGACGAAGTCGAAATCGTCGGCTTGGGCGAAAAAGCCAAGAAATCGGTATGTACCGGTGTCGAAATGTTCCGCAAACTCCTCGACGAAGGGGAAGCTGGGGACAACGTCGGGCTGCTGATGCGCGGTATCGACAAGAAAGAAGTGAAACGCGGTATGGTCGTGGCCAAACCGGGTTCGATCACTCCGCACACCAAGTTCAAGGCTGAAGTCTATATCCTGAAGAAGGAAGAAGGCGGTCGTCACACTCCGTTCCACAACAAATACCGTCCGCAGTTCTATCTCCGTACCTTGGACGTTACCGGTGAAGTACAGCTCCCGGACGGCGTTGAAATGGTGATGCCGGGCGATAACGTTACGATTACTGTGGAACTGATCTATCCGGTGGCTATCAACGTAGGGCTGCGTTTCGCTATCCGCGAAGGCGGTCGTACGGTGGGTGCAGGGCAGATCACCGAAATCCTCGCGTAACTTCCCCTCGCGAGTCTTCCTTTCCGGAAGATCCCGCACGGAAATTACCAACCGAAACGAGGCGGTACCTTAGCCGTACCGCCTTTTTACAGGGGTGTAGTTCAAGGGCAGAATAGCGGTCTCCAAAACCGTTGATGGGAGTTCGAATCTCTCCACCCCTGCCATCCGGCCGGTACCACTCGCACAGTCTCACTGCCGGAAAACATATTCACACATGAAAAAGTTTTACCTTACCCTCTGCGCCGCTTTCGTGCTGGCTTTCGGACTCCTCTCCGAATCTGCAGAAGCAAGGCGCGCTACGATTCTGTACGGCAACGGGCCGGAATTCCAGAAAATGTACGACCTGCCCGATTCCGTCACCTTGGATAACGGACACACCTTGCAGTTCGGCGTCGGCTTCGAACAATTCTCCTTGTTCTACGTCCCGATCTGGAACTACGGCGAACGCCAGTACGCCGTTTACGATGCAGCGGACAAGACCATCTACACCCTGGACGACGAAGACCTCGAAGGATTCGCCTCCGAATACGGCTGGGACTTGCCGAAAGAACCGAAACTCTCCTTCTGGAACCGGATCGGCGGGAAACTCGTACTCATCCTGGTGATCGCCGCTATCGGCGGATACTACTGGTGGAAACAGAACCGGGACGATACGGCGGAAGAACCGGCACCCGCCTCTACGGCTGATACGGAAGAGTAATACACACGAAGAGAACACATACCCATTCGGACGAGGAGCACACCACTCCTCTCCCGTTTTTCATAGAACCCGATTATGAAAGCCACCTACTTCAAAGAAGCATACAACGAACTCGTCCACAAAGTCACCTGGCCCAGCTGGAGCTCCCTGCAGAACAGCGCCATCGTCGTCATGATCGCCTCGCTGATCCTCGCCCTCGTGATCCTCGCCATGGACATCAGCTTCGAAACGATTATGAAAGGCATATACAGTATTTTGTATTAGTCCCTTCATCTTTCCGGCGCGATCTCCAGATCGCACCACACGCACAGCAAGTAGGTTTTCAGAATATTAGTACACGCGGAATGAGCAACGGAGAAAAAACCGTCCTGGAATGGTACGTCATACGCGCCATCGGCGGTAAAGAGAAAAAAGTCAAGGAATATCTCGAATCCGAGATCCGCACCTTGCACCTCGAAGACTCGATCGCCCAAGTGCTTATTCCCACCGAAAAAGTCTATCAGGTACGCAACGGGAAGAAAATCACCAAAGAACGTATTTCCTATCCCGGCTACGTCTTGGTACAAGCCGCCCTCGTGGGCGAAATACCGCATATCTTGAGGAACGCTCCGAACGTTCTCGGATTTTTGAGCGACACCAAGGAATCCACCCTGCAGGCCACCCCTCTCAGGCCTCAGGAAGTCAGTCGGATCCTGGGTCGGGTGGACGAGCTCGCCACGCAAGAGGAAGAAAACGAAACCCCTTACGTGGAAGGCGAATCCGTCAAGGTGATCGACGGACCTTTTGCTTCCTTCGTCGGCACCATCGAAAAAGTCGACAACGAACGGAAAAAACTCCACGTCTCTGTCAAGATATTCGGGCGTAAGACTCCGATGGAGTTGAGTTTTATGCAAGTAGAAAAAGAGTAAAACACACACGATCATGGCCAAAGAAGTTGCAGGATTCATCAAACTGCAAATCAAAGGCGGCGCAGCGAATCCCTCGCCGCCCGTAGGTCCCGCCTTGGGTTCCAAGGGGGTCAATATCATGGAGTTCTGCAAGCAGTTCAACGCTAAAACGCAGGACAAAGCTGGCAAAGTGTTGCCTGTGGTGATTACCGTCTACAGCGACAAGTCCTTCGACTTCGTCGTTAAACAACCCCCGGTGGCAGTACAGCTCAAAGAAGCAGCTAAAATTCAGTCGGGTTCTGCCGAACCCAACCGGAAAAAAGTCGCTTCCGTGACCTGGGAACAGATCCAGACCATCGCCAAGGAAAAGATGGAAGACATGAACTGCTTCACCGTCGAATCCGCCATGCGGATGGTCGCAGGTACCGCCAGGAGTATGGGGATCAGCGTCACCGGTGAATTTCCGAAAAACAACTAACCGAGGAGAGGAGACCATACCCTATGAAACTGACCAAAAATAGAAAAGCCGTCCTCGCCAAAGTAGAACCCGGAAAAGTTCACAAAGTGGACGAAGCTGCGGCATTGCTCAAAGACATCACCTTCACCAAATTCGACGCCTCCGTCGATATCGACGTCCGTCTCGGCGTCGATCCCCGGAAAGCTAACCAGATGGTTCGCGGCGTCGTTACCTTGCCGCATGGGACGGGGAAAACCGTTCGCGTGCTCGTTCTCTGCACGCCCGACAAAGAAGCCGAAGCCAATGCGGCAGGCGCAGATTTTGTCGGCCTCGACGAATACGTAGAGAAGATCAAGGGAGGGTGGACCGATGTCGACGTGATTATCTGTACCCCGAACGTGATGGCCAAGGTAGGGGCATTGGGACGCGTGCTCGGGCCGAGAGGCCTCATGCCGAACCCTAAGACCGGGACTGTGACCATGGAGGTCGGCAAAGCGGTCGAAGAGGTTAAAGCCGGGAAAATCGACTTCAAAGTCGATAAATTCGGGATCGTGCATACTTCTATCGGGAAAGTGTCTTTCGACGCCAAACAGATCGAAGACAACGCCAAGGAGTTCTTGCGCACCATCTTGAAACTCAAACCTGCTGCTGCTAAGGGGACATACGTGAAGAGTATCTACCTCTCCACGACCATGAGCCCCGGCTTGCAGATCGACCCGAAATCCGTCGACTAATCGACTAACCACAAGAAACTGAGAGATGAGAAAGGAACAGAAATCCGAAGTAATCAAGAGTTTAGCCGATCAGCTCGGAACCTATACCCACTTCTACCTCGCCGACATCTCCGGCATGAATGCAGAGCAGACCGCAGCCTTGCGTCGCTCCTGCTTCGAAAAGGAGATCAAGCTCATCGTTGTGAAGAATACCTTGCTCGGCAAGGCGCTGGAACAGACCGGCAAGGCTGATGCCGAACTGGTGAGTGTTTTGGAGGGGTCTACCTCCATTATGTTCTCCAACACCGGGAACGCACCCGCCAAGCTGATCAAAGCATTCCGCAAGGATAAGGGAGGAGAAAAACCGATGCTCAAGGCGGCGTATGTCGACGAATGCGTCTATATGGGGGAAGCCTCGTTGGAAGCGCTCGTCAACATCAAATCCCGCGAAGAACTCATCGGAGACGTTATCAGCCTGCTGCAATCCCCGGCCAAGAACGTTATCTCGGCTTTGCAGGGATCTGCCGGCGGAAAAATCTCCGGTCTGGTCAAAGCATTGGAAAACCGGGCACAGTAGGACTGACTATTGGCGGGGGCTATGTTGCGACATCGCCGCATAGCGCCGCTTGATACTTCAACAGCAAAAAACCGTTTGTAACCCTGAGAAGAGGGGCGCGACACCGAGTAGACCCGCGGCAACCGTGACAGGTTCCACCCGTCGGAGAGACTCTCCGAACCACGCGCGGAACCGGGCGTCCGGGCCCAAAGGTAGCGGTAAAATCCCTCGGAAGGAGACAAACAAGCCAATTAATAACCATTCAAACCAATACCCAAGATGGCAGACATCAAAGCACTGGCAGAATCGCTGGTAAACCTGACCGTTAAAGAAGTCAACGAACTCGCAACCATCCTCAAAGACGAATACGGTATCGAACCGGCAGCTGCAGCTGTGGCTGTGGCAGCACCGGCAGCCGGCGGCGCAGAAGGCGGCGCTGCTGAAAAGAGCTCGTTCGACGTGATCCTCAAATCCGGCGGCCAGGCTAAACTGCAGGTGGTGAAAGTCGTTAAAGAACTCACCGGTCTCGGCCTGAAAGAAGCCAAAGACCTCGTAGACGGCGCTCCGAAAGCAGTCAAAGAAGGCGTTTCGAAAGAAGAAGCCGAATCGCTGAAAGCACAGCTCGAAGAAGCTGGTGCAGAAGTGGAACTGAAGTAAGACCGCTTCCCATCTTTCCGGGATACTTTCCTGATTTTTGGCATAAGTCGCTGAAAACCAGTCTCCCGGAAACAACGAACGGTGTAAGGCTCACCTCGCGTGGGCTTTGCACCTTTTTCTGGTTTTTGAAAGCGCCTCTTTCCGCGCAATCGAATACCACCTGCCGAAGCCGCCTCTCGGACGGCCTTCTGCACAAGGAGATAACAGACCCACAAGAGCTGGGGAGCAGAGTTGTCCGCCTCGCAGGCTAATGGCGAACCGGACAAGAAACACCCCCTCCTCCTCCGGAACGGTCTGGCCAAACTTTTTCCGCTCTTTCAGTCGTTTGTTCTTTTTTATTGCGTGTAAATTGTTCTTTGAGCCGGATGGAACTGCCGCTTTCTTTCAAGAAAGCGGCGCAAAGAACTTTTAGATAGCTACGCTCTACCTTAGGCTCCGCAGTCCTCAATCTTCGCAGGTCTGTCGGGTTGGATTTTCGGCGGGCGCGCTTGGGTTATTTGCCTTATATTAGCGCGCCGCGCCTGAAAATCACAACCCGACGAATAGTCCGAGGGTTGGGCCGCCGGCAGCTTTAGGATGCGAAGCATCCTCTAAAGTTTTTCTGGTTCTCTTTGTTCACAAAGAGAACAGTACCCTCCAACCCAATGAAAACACTACGCCCATACAGAGAAGAGACGATTAAATAGCAGGAGAAAAAAGTTCCGGAAAATAGATTTAGCGCTTTCACCGAATTTAGGAACCTTGTAAAAAAGAACATGCCGACGAAAGCCACCACCAGCGGGTCTCAGCAGCACCCGCAGCGTATCAGCTTCGCCTCGTCCGATCTACGGATGGACTATCCCGACTTTCTGGAGGTGCAGCTGAAATCCTTCAAAGATTTCTTTCAGCTCGAGACCACAGCCGAGAACCGGCTCGACGAAGGGTTGTACAAAGTGTTCATGGAGAACTTCCCCATCACCGACACCCGTAACAACTTCGTCCTCGAGTTCATCGACTACTATATCGACCCCCCGAGATACTCCATCGACGAGTGTCTGGAGCGCGGCCTGACCTACAGCGTACCGCTGAAAGCTAAGCTGAAGTTGTACTGCACCGACCCGGAGCATGAGGATTTCGACCCCGTGATTCAGGACGTATACTTCGGCGCCGTGCCGTATATGACCCCGCGGGGGACGTTCGTGATCAATGGGGCGGAGCGCGTGATCGTGTCGCAGCTGCACCGGTCGCCCGGCGTATTCTTCGGGCAGAGCATGCACTCCAACGGGACCAAGCTCTACAGTGCGCGGATTATTCCGTTCAAAGGCTCGTGGATCGAGTTCGCTACGGACATTAATAATGTCATGTATGCGTATATCGACCGGAAGAAGAAATTGCCGGTGACTACGTTGTTGCGCGCCATCGGCTTCGAGTCGGATCGGCAGATCCTCGAAATTTTCGGCCTCGCCGACGAGATCAAAGTCAATAAAGCCAACCTGAAAAAGGCAGTCGGCAGGAAACTCGCCGCACGGGTTTTGAAATCGTGGACCGAAGACTTTGTCGATGAAGACACCGGCGAAGTCGTGTCCATCGAGCGGAACGAGATCATCATCGACCGCGAGACCGTGCTCGCAGAGGAACATATCGACGACATTCTCGAGTCGGGCGAGAAGACCCTCCTCTTGCACAAAGAGATGGCTTCCGCAAATGACTACTCCATCGTCTACAACACCTTGCAGAAAGACCCCTGCAACTCGGAAAAGGAGGCCGTGGTGTATATCTACCGCCAGCTTCGCAACTCCGAGCCGCCGGACGAGGCTACCGCACGGGACGTGATCGACAAACTCTTCTTCTCCGACAAGCGGTACGACCTGGGCGATGTCGGGCGGTTCAGAATTAATAAGAAGCTGAACCTCGACATCCCGAGCGAAGTCAAAGTCTTGACCCGCGAGGACATGATCGCCATCATCAAGTACCTCATCCAACTCATTAACTCGAAGACCGATGTGGACGACATCGACCACTTGAGTAACCGGCGGGTGAGAACGGTCGGGGAGCAGCTCGCCAATCAGTTCAGCGTGGGTTTTGCCCGGATGGCCAGAACCATTCGCGAACGGATGAACGTGCGCGATAACGAGGTGTTTACCCCGGTCGATTTGATCAACGCCAAGACCTTGTCGAGCGTCATCAACTCCTTCTTCGGAACCAACCAGCTCAGCCAGTTTATGGACCAGACCAACCCGCTGGCCGAATTGACCCATAAGCGGCGTTTGTCCGCTTTGGGGCCGGGCGGTCTGTCGCGCGAGCGGGCGGGGTTCGAAGTGCGGGACGTGCACTATACCCATTACGGGCGGTTGTGTCCGATCGAAACCCCGGAAGGGCCGAATATCGGTCTGATCTCGTCGCTGTGCGTGTTCGCCAAGATCAGCGACATGGGCTTCATCGAGACCCCGTATCGCACCGTCGAAGGCGGGAAGGTGGATACCGACAACTCGCACATCAAATTCTATAGCGCAGAGGAAGAAGAAGGCCTCGTGATTGCGCAGGCCGAAGCGAAAGTGGCGCCGGACGGAACGCTGATGGACGAACAGATCAAGGCCAGGTTGGACAGCGATTTCCCGATGGTTACCCCGGATCAGGTGCAGTTGATGGACGTCGCGCCGAACCAGATCGCATCCATTGCCGCTTCGTTGATTCCCTTCCTGGAACACGACGACGCCAACCGGGCGTTGATGGGATCGAACATGATGCGTCAGGCCGTGCCGCTCTTGCGGTCGGAGGCGCCTATCGTCGGGACGGGCCTCGAAGGGGCTGTCGTGGGGGACAGCCGGACGCAGGTCGTTGCGGAACGCGACGGCGAAGTCGTGCACTCGGACTCGACCGAGATCCATATCAAGTACGACCGGACGGAGGACGAGAAATTCGTTTCGTTCGACCCGGAAGTGACCGTTTACAAGCTGCCCAAGTATCGGAAGACCAACCAGAGCACCTCGATCACCTTGAAGCCGATGGTGCGGAAAGGCGAGCGCGTTGTGGCCGGACAGATATTGACCCAGGGCTACTCCACCGAGAACGGCGAGTTGGCTTTGGGGCGGAACCTCAAGGTGGCTTTCATGCCGTGGCAGGGGTACAACTTCGAAGACGCTATCGTCATCTCCGAGCGGATGATGCGCGAGGATATCTTCACCTCGGTGCATGTGGACGAGTATATTATGGAGGTGCGCGACACCAAGCGCGGGGTCGAAGAGCTGACGAGCGACATTCCGAACGTCAGCGAGGATGCGACGCGCGACCTGGACGAAAACGGGGTGATCCGTATCGGCGCCAATGTGAAACCGGGAGATATCCTGATCGGGAAGATCACGCCGAAGGGCGAGAGCGATCCGAGTCCGGAAGAAAAGCTCCTGCGGGCGATCTTCGGGGATAAGGCCGGCGACGTGAAAGATGCTTCGCTCAAGGCGCAGCCTTCGTTGTACGGCGTCGTGGTCGACAAGAAACTCTTCTCCCGCGCCGGGAAAGAGACCACCGGCAAGAAGGGAAAACCCAGCGAAAAAGCCCAGATCGAACGCGCCGAAGAGAACTTCAACAAGGAGGTCGCGGCGCTGCGGGAAATTCTTGTCTCGAAACTCTGGTCGCTCGTCAACGGAAAGACCTCGACCGGCGTGCACGACTACTTCGGCATGGAAGTGATCGACAAAGGGAACAAGTTCACGCAAAAGGCTTTGCAGGAACTCGACTACCTGAACATCAACCCGACCAAGTGGACTTCCGACAAAGATAAGAACGAATTGATCAAGGCGTTGATCAACAACTTCATTATCAAGTACAAGGAGCTCGACGCACACCTCAAACGCGAGAAATACAACATCACCAACGGGGACGAGCTTCCCGCCGGGATTATCCAGCTCGCCAAAGTCTATATCGCCAAGAAACGCAAGCTGCGTGTCGGCGACAAGATGGCCGGTCGGCACGGTAATAAGGGGATTGTGGCCAAGGTGGTGCGCGACGAGGATATGCCGTTCCTCGCGGACGGGACGATCGTGGATATCGTGCTGAACCCGCTCGGGGTGCCGAGCCGTATGAACCTCGGTCAGATTTACGAAACCGTGCTCGGTTGGGCAGGGCGTGAGCTGGGGGTTAAGTTCGCTACGCCGATTTTCGACGGCGCGACGCTGGACGAGATCAACGAGTATGCCGAAAAGGCAGGCGTTCCGCGCTCCGGCCGGACCTATCTTTACGACGGCGGAACCGGCGAAATGTTCCACCAGCCGGCGACGGTCGGGGTCATCTATATGCTGAAACTCGGCCACATGGTCGACGACAAGATGCACGCCCGTTCGATCGGCCCGTACTCGCTCATCACTCAGCAGCCGCTGGGCGGTAAGGCGCAGTTCGGGGGCCAGCGTTTCGGGGAGATGGAGGTCTGGGCCCTCGAGGCGTTCGGGGCGGCTAATATCTTGCAGGAAATACTGACCATCAAGTCGGACGATGTCGTGGGACGTGCCAAGGCGTACGAAGCGATCGTCAAGGGCGACAACATGCCGCAGCCGGGTATACCGGAGGCCATGAATGTCCTCTTGCACGAACTTACCGGCCTCGGGCTCAACGTCAAACTCGAATAAAACAATCCTTTCACTCGGATTGTTGCGGATCGTTCTTTGTTGACCGGCTGGAACCGTACCTTTTCTGAAGAAAAGGTACCCAAAAGACTTTTAGATAGCTACGC
>NZ_CAJTMN010000045.1 GCF_910577125.1 uncultured Rikenella sp. | reverse complement strand
CGACGTACACCAGATCGCCTAACCGTCCAAAATTGCCTGCGTCGCGGAAGCCCGGGGCGGGGTACCAGGCCAGCGGGGTTCCCGTTCCCGAGGTGCTTACCTTGTACAACCGACCGTTGGTCGCCTTGTAATCGCCTTTTCCGTAAGATTCCCCCTCCACACCGTCTGAGTAATAGGGGAAGGTCCCTTTTAACGGGGTTTCAGCGTCCCACGTAAAGTCAGACCGGAAAACCAGACCGGCAAAATAGAAAAAGAGTGGCAGAGTAGGGCCGCCCAGAGGCTTATTCATTTCCGAGCGTCGGCGTCGGGTTGGGTTCGTCCGACTCGATCCGGCCGTCGCGTAGCCGGACGATCCGACGCGCATGGCGCGCGATGTCCTCCTCGTGCGTCACCACGATCACCGTGTTTCCCTCCCGATAGATCCTTTCGAAGAGGCGCATGATGTCGATCGACGTCTTCGTGTCGAGGTTTCCCGTCGGTTCGTCCGCCAGAATGATCGACGGATCGTTGACCAGCGCCCGAGCCACCGCCACCCGCTGACGCTGCCCCCCGCTCATCTCGTTCGGCCGGTGCTCCATGCGGTTTTCGAGCCCCACGCTGCGCAGCGCCTCTTCGGCCCGCCGCAGCCGCCGCGACTTCGCGATCCCCGCGTAGACCAGCGGTACGGCCACATTTTCGACCGCCGTGTAACGCGGCAGGAGGTTGAACGTCTGGAACACGAAACCGATCTCCTTGTTGCGCACCTCGGCCAGCTCGTCCTCGTCCATGTCGCTCACGTCCGTGCCGTTCAGCACATAGCGTCCCGAGGTCGGCGTATCGAGACACCCCAGCATGTTCATCAGGGTCGATTTTCCCGATCCCGACGGGCCCATAATCGCCACATAGTCATTGCGATAGATCGTCAGGTCGACCCCGTCCAGCGCGTGTACCGGTTGGTCGCCCACCTCGTAAGTCTTGTGTATGTCGTCGATCGAAATGATCGGTTCTCGGTTCTCCATAGTCACTGGTTGTGAATGGATTAAGGTTAATTCCGGATTCGGAAAAATTGTTTTTGCAGTTTCGGGTCGAAAAACAACACAAGGAGGCCTTGCAGGTGAGCCGCCACGACGTGCGTCTCGGCATACCAGCGTTCGAAATCGCGCCGTTCCCACGCCGTGCGGAACGGTTCGCACAGGCAGACCACCCGCTTTACTTCTTCCCCGTCCGTCACTTCCGCTACGGAACGCACAAATTTCACATTTTCAGCTCCGTATCGAGTGGCAATGACCTCCGGCAACCGCTTCCGCCGATGCGGTAGAACCACCTCGCGCACGAAACGGTACATCATCGGCGAGTGGATGCCCCGCCAGTGCCGTGCCGTGAGTGCGTGTCGAAGACGTGTATAGAGTTGATATACTGTCATTTGCGATTTGTTTGCGCCACCGCCGACCGCCCCGCCCGACAGCCCGTCGAGAGAGCGATCTGGATGTTGTATCCTCCCGTATCCGCATCGATATCAAGCAGTTCGCCTGCGAAGTAGAGCCCCCTGACCCGTCGCGAAGCCAATGTCAGCGGGTCGACCTCCGAAAGGTCGACCCCGCCCGCCGTCACGATCGCCTCCGTGAACGGCCGATAATCCCACACCGGAATCCGCCATTCTTTCAAAGCACAGACGAGCCTCCCGCAATCCGCTGCCGACAGAGAACCCGCCGGCTTCGATAAAGAGAGCCCCGCCGCCCGCGCGATGACCGCCCGCAGTTGTGCGGGCAATAGCTTCTGTAATAGGACTTTAGTTGTTGCATTCCCGCCCAGCGCCTCGACCTCCCGTCCGATGCGGTTCCGCAGCTTCTCCGCCGAGAGGGCCGGTTTCAGATCCACCGCGAGCTCGACCCGCCGCCCGTCGATCAGCGCGTCCACCGCCGTCCGGCTTACCTGCAGGACGATCGCTCCGCCCGCAATCCCCTCCGCCGTGAACTCCATCTCGCCGAACCGCCGCTCCGCCACCGCGCCGTCCACCCACAAAGAGAGTTCTACATTCTTCAGCATCAGCCCCTTCAGTCCTCCCGGAACCGCCACCTCCAACGGCACTAAAGCCGGTCTCAGCGGCTCGATGCAGTGTCCCGCTGCGTCCGCCATCTCGTGTCCGTCGCCCGTCGAGCCCGTCGTCGGATAGCTCACTCCGCCCGTCGCCAGCACTACCGCCCGCGCTTCGAGCCGCTCTCCCGACTCCAGCATCACCCCCTGAATTTGGTTGTCCGCTATCGTCAGCTCCCCGACCGCTGCGTGGCACCGAATTTCCGCCCCCGATGAAACGGCCCACGCCGCCAACGCCTCCGCCACGTCCCACGCCCGTCCCGAAGCCGGAAAAATCCGTCCGCCCCGCTCGTGTGCGAGCGGCACACCCAGTTCATGCTCGACAAACTCGATGGCCGCCCGGTTGTCGAACGCCTCGAACGCCGTCCGGAAAAAGTCCGTCCCCTGTCGCACCTTCGCGAGGAACTCCTCCCGCGGCCGGTCGTTGGTCACGTTGCACCGCCCCTTGCCCGTGATCCGCAGCTTGCGGGCCGGCTTCTCCATCTTTTCGAGCAGCAGCACAGGCCCCCGCCCGCCGAGATATGCCGCCGCCTGTCCCGCCGCCATCAGGCCCGCCGGCCCGCCGCCTATGACAATCAGGTCATACATGCCGCAACGCCTCGATCGACCGGGCCACCCGCTCCGGATCCGTGATGTCCCGTGCAAACTCCTCGACCGTCACCGTCCCGCCCATCGAGACCCGCTCGTTGCGGTACTCCATCCCCCCCTCGACCCGCCGCCGCGCAGACATGTGGAACTCTTCGGCCCCCGTCGCCCGCGCCAATTGCGCCACATTCGATTCGTTCACCCCGCACCCCGGCATAATAATAATCCGCCCCTGCGCCCGGCGCACCAGCTCGGCGATCAATGCCGAACCCGCCGGCGCGCTGGCCTCCTGTCCCGAGGTCAGAATCCGGTCGAACCCCAGCGCGATGATCTCCTCCAGCGCCCCGAACGGGTCGCGGCAGACGTCGAAAGCCCGGTGGAACGTGGTCGAGAGGCCTCCCGCCGCCGCCATCAGCTCCGCGTTCCGTTCCACGTCGATCGTCCCGTCCGCCCGCAGGCAGCCGAAGACCACCCCGTCCGCCCCCGCCGCCTTGGCCGCCTCGATGTCGAGGAGCATCGTCTGCATCTCCGCCGGCGTGTAGAGGAAGTCGCCCCCACGCGGCCGGATAATCACGTTCAGCTGAATCCCGATCGCCCGGCGGGCCGTCACCATCTCGCCGTAGCTCGGCGTCGTGCCCCCCTCCGGAATCCCTGCGCAGAGCTCCACCCGCACGGCCCCTCCCTGCTCCGCCGTCACGCAGCTCGCCGCCGAGTTGGCGCACACTTCGATTTTCGGATTTACCATATGTATGTCCCTTTCCAAGTCGTTACATTTCCCTTCGCATCGCCCACCGTCACCACCAGGCGGTGTCGCGTCTCCGCCCCCGCCGCCGCCCGCTGCGGCACGTACTCCAGCGTGCGGCTCTTCGGATCCCACGCCAGCAGCTCCCACCGGCCGTCCACCGTCAGCGAGTAGCGCACGATGCCCGACAGGTCGTCCGTCGCCCGCCACCGCACCGTCTGGCCTGCCGGAATCCGGCCCTCCGAAGCCAAAGCCGCCGTCACCACCGGCGCCAGCGTGTCCGCCGCCACGGCAAAACACCCCAGCCGCTTCACCTGCGCCGTCACCCGCCGCGTCTCCGCATCCCATCCCCCGCCCATGCTCGAAAGCCGTCCCCGGTCGTCGACCGCTGCCACGACCAGCTTGCTCCGCCGCGAAGCCGGCACGCTGTCCGCCGCCAGCGAAACTGTCGCCGCCCGCTGTAGCGGCACATCTTCCGACCCGATCCGCACCACCGGCCGCCCCGCCACCGTATCCTGCCCCGCCTCCAGCACCATCGATTCGTACAGCGCCCGCCCCGGGATGTCGACCGTCGCCCCCGGCAGCCGGAACTGCGCCCCGCTCCACCACATCACCCCCCGCCCCTGCGGCTCCTCGGTCTCCGGCATCGGCTCGCCCCGGACAATGCTGAATTTCAGGGTCGTCGCATTCCCCGCGTCGTCGCGGATCACCGTCTCGACCCGCCGCTCCGCCGAATCGGCCACCCGGATCGTCCCGTCGCCTAACCGCCGTTCCGGCCCGTAGCTCGCCAGCCGGTTGTTGGGCGAGACGTAAGCCCGCAGCACCGACGTCCGCCGCGCCCGGCGGTTCTCCGGATAGTCGACGAAAGCGGCCACATAGCCGTTGGTCGCGAAGTCGATCCGGTCGAGCCGGAAGCTGAAGTGGCGTCCCCCGTCCATCGTCTGCCGCAGGCTGTAGACCCCCATCGTATTCGACCGCCCCTCCTTGTAGTCGATCACCTCGTAGGCCAGATACCCCGCCCCGTGGAGCCTCAGCACCGAGTCCTCCGGCTGTGTCGTCCCGTCCGGCAGTGTCCGCACCGCCACCGCCTGCCGCAGCCGCCGGCGAGGCGCTCCCGCCACCGAGTCGACCTCGTAGAGCAAGACCCGGCTCACCGTCGGCGGAATCCGGTCGGGCACGCTGAAAACCCCCTCGGCGATCAGGTTCCGCGACCGTCCGTAGGCGTCCCGGATTTCGAAATGGAGGTGCGGCCCGCCCGACGAGCCCGTGTTGCCCAGCGCCGCGATCCGCTGGCCCTGTTTCACCGGGAACTGCCCGCTCGCCGGGTAGAGGTCTACGCGGAATGACCGCTTGGCATATTGCTGGCTCCGCACCCACCGCGCGATGCGCGGTTCGAAGCTCTCTAAGTGTCCGTAGACCGACGTCTCGCCGTTCGGATGGGTCACGTAGAGCACATGCCCGTACCCCGTCGGCGAGACCCCCACGCGCGAGACGAAGCCGTCCGCCGCGGCATAGACAGGACTGCCCGGCCCCTGCAGCGCCCGGATGTCGAGCCCCGTGTGGAAGTGTCCCGAGCGGATCTCGCCCACGTTCCCCGCTAGCTGGATCGCGAACCCCACCGGCGAGCGGTAGTACTCCGCCCCGTAGACCGTTGTTCCTTTTCCCGTTCCGAAAGCCTGCGCGGCGACCCAGACGGTCGCCGCCGCCATGAAAAACAGCCGTTTCCAGTCGATTACCATCGTGTAAAGTCTTCGCCCGGATCGTAGTCCGGGGCCAGTATCCGTTCCAGCATCCGTTGAATCTCGGCGTAGTCGTATCCCCGCCCCATGGCCCACCGGAAGAGTCGCGTCCGGAGGGCGTAGGCGCTTTTCGCCCGGTCACGCTCGCGCAGCAGCCGACGGTAGAGGATCAGCTCCAGCTTCTCCGTCTGGCGCTCCGGCTCGATCTGCTGCAGCGCCTCGGCGATGATCTCCTTCGGAATCCCCTTGGCCTTCAGCCCCAGCTCGATGCGCCGCCGCCCCCAGTTGGCGCAGCTCATCTTGTCGCGCACATAGGCCCGGGCATAGCGCTCCTCGTCCACGAACTTCTCGCGGACGAGCCGTTCGATGATCGGGTCGTAGTCCTCCTTGTTCATCCGCCACCGGAAGAGCGACCGCCGGATGTCGCTGATGCACCGTTCGCTCTTCGCGCAGCTGAGCATCAGCGATTCCAGGGCGCGTTCCGGCGTCTTGGCCGGTTTCGAGAAGTCGATGTTTTCGAGCCTCCGCCGCCTCGGGTGGCGGTCGTAGCCGAACTCTTCGTCGCCGTAGTAGACCATAGCGTTACTTGTTTTCCGATATGAATGTCGCCCGCACGAACCGGTCGCGGCCGTGCAGGTCGCGCATCACCCGCACCTCGGCATAGCCCAGCCCCTGCAACAGTTCCTGCGTCTGGAGGCCGAACCGTTCGTTGATCTCGAACCAGAGCTCGCCTCCCGGTTTCAGGAGCGGCAGCCGCGCGATCGCCCGGTAGAACCGCAGCGGATCGTCGTCCGGCACGTACAGCGCCCCCTCCGGCTCATAGCGCACCACGTTGGCCCGCATCCCGGCCCGTTCCGAGTCGAGCACGTAGGGCGGATTGCTCACCACCAGGTCGAACTTTTCCGCTTCCGGCACCGATGGCCCGCCGCTCAACACATCCCGCCGCACGAATCGCACGCGCCCCCCCACACCAACGGCCTCCGCATTGGAAGCCGCCACCCGCAGCGCCCCCTCCGAGATGTCCCACGCCTCGACACAGGTATCCGTCCCCCATTCCGCCGCCAGCGTGACGGCGATCGCCCCGCTCCCCGTTCCGATGTCCAGCACCCGCCGCCGCAAAGGCCCTGCCAGAATCGCCCGCACCAGCTGCTCCGTCTCGCCCCGCGGAATCAGCGTCTCGGGAGTCACCTCGAACACCCGGCCGCAGAACTCCTCCCGCCCCGTGACGTATTGCACCGGCTCCCACCGCTCCAAACGTCGGAGATCGGCCTCCCACTCCTCCTCCCGCAGGAACTCCTCGTCGCCCCGCAGCACCCGCGCCAGCCGGTCGAACCCGTACTTCTCTTCCGCCAGCCGTCCGACGACCGCCGCCGCCTCGCGGGCGTCGTAAAGGGTCGAAAGGCGGGCGACCGCGGTTTTGTATGTCTCGGAAAAGGTCAAAACGGCACTGCGACTCTCCGGCCTGTCTGCGACAGCCGTCGTATCTTAGCGTAAAGGTAACGATAAAAACCGTATGGGCAAAAGGTGCGGCCTTTCGTTATTTCGACTAATTTTACCGGCAAAATCAGGAGACTGGAAAAACCATGGGAATCGAAACGCGCATATTGGTCGTCGATGACGAGGAGACCCTCTGCGAGGCGCTCCGCTTCAATCTGGAGGCCGCCGGCTATGCCGTCGATGTCGCCCGCAGCGCCGAAGAGGCCCTGACCTTCGACCTCCGGCAGTACGCGCTCATCCTGCTCGACATCATGATGGAAGAGATCAGCGGCGTGAAAATGGCCCGGATACTCAAGAACAGCCCCGCCACCGCCTCGATCCCCATTATCTTTTGCACGGCGAAAGACTCCGAAGAGGATATGGTGGCCGGTCTCGACCTGGGCGCCGACGACTACATCACCAAGCCCTATTCGATTAAAAACGTGCTGGCCCGGGTGCGGAGCGTGCTTCGCCGGACGGGCAGCGCCGCCGAACCCTCCGGCGAGAGTCGCGCCGCAGAACTCGTCTGCGGCGCTTTGGTCGTGGACCTGCAGCAGAAGCAGTGCCGCATCGGCGGCCGGGAGATCCGGATGCCCCGCAAGGAGTTCGAGATTCTGGCCCTGCTGCTCGGCCACCGCGGTCGGATCTTCGCCCGCGAGGAGATCATCGCCCGGGTCTGGCCCGAAGAGACCGTGGTGCTCGACCGCGTGGTCGATGTGAACATCACTCGCCTGCGCGCCAAACTCGGTGAATACGGAACGCATATTGTGACCCGATCGGGATACGGCTATGGCTTCAGGGAGTAACAGACCGACCTTCCACCGCCGCCTGTTTCTGTGGCTGCTCGTCTATTCGTGGCTGATGGTGCTCTGTTTCGCCGCCTTCCAGTACCACCGCGAACGGCGCTTCAAGGCCGGGGAGCTCGACGGCCGGCTCCAGACCCTCAACGAAGCGCTGCTCGGCGCCCTCGACCGGGGCGAGGCGCCCGAGGGCATCGATACCCTGGCCGCCTCCGTCGAGGGGCTGCGCGTCAGCGTCATCGACCTCCGGGGGCATGTCCTGTACGACAACACGCTCGACTCCCTCCCCGGACAGAACCACCTCGAACGGCCGGAGATCGCCGCCGCCCTCCGCGACGGTTCCGGATACACCCTCCGGCGGCACAGCGAAAGCACCGGCGAGACCTATTTCTACTCCGCCCGCAGGGGGCGCGACCGGATCGTCCGCACGGCCGTTCCGTATTCCGTATCGCTGCGGGTATTGCTCCGGGCCGACTACGGTTTCCTGTGGTTCATGATCGGCGTGACCTCCGTGATGAGCCTCGTCGGCTATTTTGCCACCCGGCGCGTGGGGCTCCACGTCTCGCGGCTCAACCGCTTCGCCCGGCAGGCCGAACGCGGCGAGCGCATCTTCGACACTGAACCCTTTCCGAAAGACGAGCTGGGCGAGATCTCCAGCCACATCGTGCGGCTCTACGCCCGGCTGCAGCAGGCCCTCGCCGACCGCGACCGCCAGCACCGCCTGGCCCTGCACGCGGAGCAGGAGAAGATACGCATCAAGAAACAGCTCACGAACAACATCAGCCACGAGCTGAAGACCCCCGTCGCCGCGATGCAGGTGTGCCTTGAGACCCTGATGACCCACCGGAATCTCGCGCCCGAGAAACGCGACGAGTTTCTCGCCCGGTGTTATGCCCAGAGCGAGCGGCTGAAGAACCTCTTGGCCGACGTGTCGCTCATCACCCGGATGGACGACGGCGGCGAGGCGATGGCGAAAACCGCGGTCGACCTGCGGGAGATCGTCGTCGAAGTGTGCGACGAGTTCGAGCCGGCGGCCCGGCGTCAGGGAGTCGTTATCGAGCACGACCTCTCGGCCCCCCTTCCCGTCGCCGGCCATGCCGCGCTGCTCGCCTCCGTCTTCCGGAACCTGATCGCCAACGCCCTCGCTTATTCCGGCGGCCGCCGGATCGAAATCCGGCTCCTCGCCTCGGACAGCGAGACCGTCTCCCTTTCCTTCTCCGACGACGGCTGCGGCGTCGGAGACGAACACCTGCCCCACCTTTTCGAACGCTTCTACCGCGTGGACAAGGGGCGGTCGCGACAGGCCGGCGGAACGGGGCTGGGGCTCTCCATCGTCCGGAATGCCGTTCTGTGGCACGGCGGCGACATCTCGGTCGCGAACCGGCCCGGCGGCGGGCTGATCTTCCATCTGACCCTGAAACGGAAATGACCCATGTGGAAACTCTATGCACTGCTCTCCGCCCTGTTCGCGGCGCTGACCGCCGTCTTCGCTAAAATCGGCGTCCGGGGGCTGGACTCCAATCTGGCCACGGCCATCCGCACGACCGTCGTCCTCCTGCTGACCTGGGGCATCGTCTTCGCCACCGGGCAGCTCCACACGGTGAGGGCCGTCGGACGGACATCGTGGCTCTTCCTGATCCTGTCGGGGCTGGCCACGGGCCTCTCGTGGCTCTGTTATTTCAAGGCCCTCTCGCTCGGCGACGTTTCGCGCGTGGCGCCGATCGACAAGCTGAGCGTCGTCTTCACCCTGCTGCTCGCCTTCCTCCTGCTGAAAGAGCCCGTGACCCTCCGCGTCGTGATCGGCAGTGTGCTGATCACCGCCGGCAGTATTGTCATGCTGGCGAAGTGAGGCGATCTGTCACGAAAGCTTCATCGGAATGAAACATTTATGAAATGTCCGTCCGCTTATTTTGGGGCATCGAACACCAAATAAGCGATTTATGGACATTTTGTTTTTTTGCGTCGTCGTTTTTCTCTTTCTGCTGGCGATCTTCGACCTCTCGGTCGGCGTGAGCAACGACGCCGTGAACTTCCTGAACTCCGCCATCGGCTCCCGGGCCGCCTCCTTCCGCCGGATTCTGATCGTCGCCTCCGTCGGGATCTTCCTCGGCGCGGCCATGAGCAACGGCATGATGGACATCGCCCGCCACGGCATCTTCCGGCCCGAGCAGTTCTCGTTCTACGACCTCCTCTGCATCTTCATGGCCGTGATGGTGACGGACGTCATCCTGCTCGACATCTTCAACACCCTCGGGATGCCCACCTCGACGACCGTCTCGATGGTTTTCGAGCTGCTCGGCGCGACCTTCGTCGTCTCGCTGCTCAAGATGGCCGCCGACACGACGGGACTCGGCCTCAGCGACCTGCTGAACACCGAGAAAGCCCTCTCGGTGATTCTCGGCATCTTCCTCTCGGTGGCCATCGCGTTTTTCTTCGGCACGGTCGTCCAGTTCATCGCCCGGACGATCTTCTCGTTCAACTACAGGAGCCGTCTGAAGTGGAAGATCGGCCTCTTCGGCGGCCTGTGCGCCACCGCCATCGTCTACTTTCTGTTGATCAAGGGGGCCAAAGACCTCACCTTCATGACCCCCGGAGTCAAAGCGTGGATCGACACCCACACCCTCCTGATCATCGGCTCGTGCCTGGCCGGTTTCACCCTCCTGATGCAGCTGCTCCACGCCCTCGGGGCGAACGTCCTGAAAATCGTCGTGCTGATGGGCACCTTCGCCCTCGCGATGGCCTTCGCCGGCAACGACCTCGTCAATTTTATCGGGGTTCCCCTTTCGGGCCTCGCCTCCTATCAGGATTACGTCGCGAACGGCGCAGGCGATGCGCACGGCTTCGCGATGGGGTCGCTCAACGGGCCGGCCGATACGCCGGTCGGGTTTCTGATCGGCGCCGGCGTCATCATGGTCGTCTCGCTCGCCACCTCGAAAAAGGCCCGCAATGTCACCAAAACCGAGATCGGGCTGGGCAGCCAGAACGGCGGCGACGAGATGTTCGGCTCCTCGCGTCTGGCCCGCCGCCTGGTGCGGTGGTCGCTTTCGCTGCTGGCCTGGATCCGTCGGGTGACCCCGCCCCGTCTGCGGCGCTGGTTCCACCGGCGGTTCGATGTCGACCGGACCGTCATGGAGCAGGGAGCCGCTTTCGACCTGATCCGCGGGTCGGTGAACCTCGTCCTCGCCGGCGCCCTGATCGCGCTGGGCACCTCGCTCAAGCTGCCCCTCTCGACCACCTTCGTCACCTTCATGGTGGCCATGGGCACCTCGCTGGCCGACCGCGCCTGGGGCCGCGAGAGCGCCGTATTCCGCATCACGGGCGTGATTTCGGTCATCGGCGGCTGGTTTCTGACGGCCGGAGCCGCCTTTATCGGCGCCGGCATCGTCGTCTTCTGCATGCACAAAGGCGGTTTTTGGGTGATGTTCGCCCTCGCCCTGCTGACCGTATTCCTGATCGTGCGGAGCAACCGCCGCTTCCGGGCCCGGCAGGCCGAAGAGACGGGCGACGCCCTCTTCCAGACCATCCTGACCACCGAAGACCGCACCCGCACCTGGGAGCTGCTGCTGCTCTACATGACCGAACGGCAGCGCCGGTTTTTCCTCTATGCCCGGACGGCCTACGGCACGATCACCGAAGCCTTTCTGCGCGAAGCCATCCGCCCGCTCGACAAGGCGGAAGCCGATCTGGTCGGCCGGAAGCGCATCCTGAAGAACGACCGCCGCAAAGAGACCCTCTGCCTGCGCCGGGTCGGCCGCGAGGTCGCCATCGAGAAGAGCGCCTGGTTCCACCTCGCCAACAACAGCTGCATGTCGATTCTCTACAACCTGCGCCACATCGCCGAGGTGTGCCGGGAGCATGTCGGGAATAACTTTCTGCCCCTTTCGCCGGACTACGCCGCCGATTTCGAGAGCGTCCGCATCCAGGTGACCGGTTTGTTCGACGATACGCTGGCCCTGCTCGGATCTTCCGACATCGAGCGGATTCCCGCCCTGCGCCGCCGGTGCGACGACCTCGCCTCCCGGATCTCCGGCATGTACCACCTCCTGCACGACCGGCTCCAAGAGGGCGATCCGGCGGCGATGACCGTCCTGTACGTCTATCTCAACATGCTCCAGGAGTCGCGGGAGATGCTCTCGAACCTCCGCAAATACCTGCGGGCCTACGCCAAACTGCACGATACGGAATTCTCCGGCCACCCGGCGCCGGCGTACGCGGCGGCCGCGGAAGGGGAAAGGGCCTGACCGATGAACGGATATCTGCGTCTCACCCTGCTGGGTGCCGTGCTGTCGATCGGCAGCCTCCTTCCGTCCCGGGCGGCGGACTCCCTCTCTTACCGGCCCGACATACACGCCACGGTTCGGGCCAAGTACGAATACCAGCCGTCGACCGGTCAGGGGCGTTTCGAAGTTCGGAACGCCCGGGTCGGCATCGAAGGGAAATTGTTCCCGTGGTTCGGCTACAAGGCGGAGATCGACCTCTCCGACGAGGGGAAGATCCGGATGCTCGACGCCTACGTCCGGTTCGACCCCACCCGGCGGTTGAGGTTCACCGTCGGCCAGATGCGCGTCCCCTTCACGATCGACGCCCACCGTTCGCCCCACCGGCAGTATTTCGCCAACCGGTCGTTCATCGCCAAACAGGTCGGGAACGTCCGGGACGTGGGCGCTGTCGCGAGCTATACCTTTTTCGACCGCTCTCCGCTGACGCTCGAAGCCGGAGTCTTCAACGGCTCGGGCCTGACCGACCAGAAAGATTTCTGGACGTCGGACTATCATTTCGCCTTCAAGGCCCAGACGATGCTCGCCCGGCGGGTCAATCTGACGGCCGGTTTCCAGCGGGCCGCCGCGGGCGATACGAAGGTCGACATGTATGCCTTCGGCGGGTACTACGAATCGGGGCGGTGGCACGCCGAGGGCGAATACCTCCGCAAACGGTACGTCGGCGGCGGTTTCCCGCCGGTCGATGCCGTCGACGCGTTCGTCGCCTACCGCTTTCCTTTGCGGGGCGTGCTCTCCTCGCTCTCGCTGCTGGGCCGCTACGACTATATGTCCGACCACAGCCGGGGAGGGCGCGACGAAGACGGGAGCCTGCGGGTCGACGATCCCGAGCGGCATCGTCTGACCGGCGGCCTGACGCTGAGCTTCGGGACAGCGAAGCTTCAGGCCGACATCCGGATCAATTACGAACAATACTTCTACCGTCCTGGAGCGACCCCCCTGCGATCCGAGCAAAGCAAGGCCGTGATCGAGTTTGTGTGCCATTTTTGACACGCATTTCCGCCCTTCCGACGTTCTGTACAGCCGCCTCGGGAGAGACGGAAAAGTTTTTTATCCCGTGTAAAGAATGGTTATTTTTGCCGTTATGACGGAAACGGTTTATATGCAGAGATGCCTGGAGTTGGCGTCGCTCGGGGCAGGCACGGCGTCGCCCAATCCGATGGTGGGCTGTGTGATCGTGCACGACGGGCGGATCATCGGCGAGGGTTGGCACCGGCGGTGCGGCGGGCCCCATGCCGAGGTGAACGCCGTAGCCGATGCCGAACGGCGGGGATACGGGGAACGGCTCTCCGACAGCACGTTGTATGTCAATCTGGAGCCTTGCAGCCACTGGGGCCGGACGCCTCCGTGCGCCGAACTCATCGTCGAAAAGAGGATACCGCGGGTCGTGGTGGGCTGCATCGATTCGTATTGCGAGGTGAGCGGCCGCGGCGTGGCTCGGCTGCGCGAGGCGGGCGTCGAGGTGAGGGTAGGGGTGCTGGAGCGGGAGTGCCTGCACTTCAACCGCCGCTTTTTTACGGCTCAGAATCAGGGGCGGCCGTATGTGATTCTGAAGTGGGCCCAGACGTCGGACGGCTGTCTGGATGCCGTCCGTCCGGGGCCCGAGGTTCCGGCGGCGTGGATGACGGGCCCTGCGGCTCGGGTGCTGGTGCACCGCTGGCGGGCCGAAGAGGATGCCATCCTCGTCGGGACGGAGACGGCGCGGCTGGACGACCCGTCGCTGACGGTGCGGGCGTGGGAGGGTCGGAATCCGCTGCGGGTGGTGCTCGACCGTCGGCTGTCGTTGCCCGAGGGGCTGCATCTGTTCAGCGACGGCGCGGCGCGGACGGTGTTGTTCACCGCGCCGGAGCGGTGTGCGGAGGCGCGGGCGCGTTTCGCCGGGCGGCCGACGGTTGCCGTCGAGGGTTTCGCCGGCGGGGTGGAGGAGGTGTTGCGTGTGCTGGCGGGAGAGCCCTATCGGGTGCAGTCCTTGATTGTGGAGGGGGGCCGTCGGGTGCTGGAGTCGTTCCTCGGCTCGGGGTTGTGGGACGAGGCGCGGGTCTTCACGTCGGGTCTTTCGGCGCGGGAGCTCTACCCGGCCGAGACGGTGCCGTGGAGCGGGGGAGTGGCAGCTCCGCTCCTGCCACCCGCAGCGCAGCTGGCGGACGAGCTTCCCGCCGTGGGGCTGCGGGTCTATGAGAAACGAAATTGATAACTTTTACCTAATTTTGTATTCGGACAGAGGCGACTCTTTCCCAAACATATGAATAAGAAGCGTTATGCTTGTCTTGTAGTTTGGAAACCTGAGAAATTTTCAAAACGAGATACAAGAGATGGCGTAGCGGTTCTCACGCGTATAGCGTGGGCTGCTATTTCTACATCTGTATCTCGGGTTTTCTCAGGACCTCCAAACTAAGACGTGGCATGGCAGTTCCACGCTTCGTCGTTTAATAAAAAAAGTTCTTACGGAGCTGGAGAACGGAGAAAATGCTATGAAAAAGTTATTTACCCTGACGTTTTTGCTCCTGCTTTCAGTCGCCGCATGGGCGCAAAAAGATGTGACCCGTTTTCTGGGTATTCCGGTCGATGGCACCAAATCCGAGATGATTCGTAAACTGAAAGAAAAAGGTTTTCGAAGTTCTTCCTATGATAGCGATATTTTGGAAGGGGAATTCAACGGACGTGATGTTAGTATTCATGTAGCAACAAATAATAATAAAGTTTACCGGATTATGGTAGCTGATGATAATATGGTTGATGAAAGGGCTATCCAGATTCGGTTTAATAATTTGTGTAGGCAGTTTGAAAATAATGATAAATATGTGGTGTTGCAGAGTGATAGAATACCTGAAAATGAGGATATTTCTTATGAAATAATGGTTCATAAGAAACAATATCAAGCTGCTTTTTGTCAGAAGTCAACCGGAGATATTCTGGATGTAAAAAAATCTGTTTGGTTTATGATAACACATCTGTACGGAAAATATGGGATTGCTATATTTTACGACAACGAATACAATCGTGCCGACGGCGAGGATTTGTAATTTTTAAATAACGAAGGGTTGCTCATTGAGCAACCCTTCGTTCATGTTTACGCCGCGTGTTCCCCGTAGGCCCGCACCGCCAGCCGACGAACCCACACCACGAAGCTCCCCGTCAGGATCAGGTTCAACACCAGCGTCAGCACCGAAATCACCAGCGCCGGCCCTCCGATGCCGTATCCCAGCGCAATGAAAATAATTCCGGCCCCCACCTCGCCCCGCGTGAACATCCCTACCGAGAGCGCCAGCCGCTCCTCCAGCATCCGGTCGCGGTAGAAGAACAGCGGCACCAGCTTCCCCACGTTCGACAGCAGCGACACCACCAGCACATGAACCGCGATCGCCCCCCACGACATCATCGGCTGCGTGCCGAGTATCGACGGCGCTCCGCCCTCCGCCGCCGACGAGGCCGAAAATTCCGCCATCGCTTCGCTGCCCGCGAAGTAGGGCATGCTCAGCCCGACGAGCAGCATGAACAGGAACGAGATTCCGGTGCTCACGCGGTATTCGATCGGGCTGTCGATGTGCCGGTGACGCATCACCATCCCTAAGACGAACGCCGGCAGCAGGACTTCGATATGAATATGAAACAGCCGGTTCACGAGCCACGTCACGAAGATCACCCCCACGGCATAGAGCAGAATGGCCCACCAGCGTTGCCCCATGTCGAACCGGGCCAGAAACCGCCACCCGAAGCCCAGCAGGACGGTTACAACCGCCAGTATCACAATGACTTCCGACCGGAAACCCACCATCATGATCTGCAGCGGAATCATCAGCAGAATGGTGTCCAGGTCGTCGAAAATGGCGAGCACCTGTATTTTGCGATAAATCCAGCTGCGCCCCAACCCGATCGCGGCGAGCATCGTGAACAGTATCCCGGCTGAGGTCGGCGCGGCGAACCGGCTCAGCAGCAGGCTCTCTTTCCAGGCTCCCCAGTCGCCGTAACAGCTCTCGGGCAGCAGCACGAAGACGTAGTAGACGGCGACCAGGAGCCACGGCAGCGCTGCGGTGGCCATCGCGATGAAGTAGTCGCTCACGTAGCTCCGCCAGCGGGCTTTTTCGACTTCGAACTCCCGCCCGACGTTGATCATGATGAAGGCGAGGCAGATGTACAGCATAACGTTCGAGGTCTCTTTGAAGGCCCGGTAGGCGGTTTCGGAGAGGGTGTTCGGCAGTATCTGCGAGGCGATGAGCCCGATAATAAGGAATAATGAAAATAGTAAAATCTTTCGCATCCGATTATGTCGTTTTAATCGTTCGTTTATCTGTGTCTACCCGCATGGAACCGTACCTTTTCTGAAGAAAAGGTACCCAAAAGACTT
>NZ_CAJTMN010000044.1 GCF_910577125.1 uncultured Rikenella sp. | reverse complement strand
GCCCCGTGTCCGCCTCACTGCGGCTCCGCTGTCGCTCCGCCGCGTTTCGCGCGCCGGGCGATTCATTCTGTTTCGGCTCATCGCCGAAACAGTTGAATCGCCTCCTTAGGCGTGGCGCGCGAGGGATTTCAATCGTCGCCCGCTGGGATTTCATTTCATTTTGCTCATCGCAAAACGAGCGAAATCCCTCTTCAGGCGGGCGGGCGACGGGAGAGCTTTGAACCGGACGAAACTGCCCTGCGCGGGCGGCGGCCGAGTGACCTCGGCGGGACAGAGCGAAACTGTGTTTCGCTTACTTGTTTGCTTTGTCTCATTCTTTGTCCGTGCGCCTGGGCGGTTCATTCTATTTCGGCTCATCGCCGAAACAGTTGAATCGCCTCCTAAGGCGTGGCGCGCGGCGAGCTTTGAACCGGACGAAACTGCCCTGCGCGGGCGGCGGCCGGGTGACCCCGGCGGGACGGAGCGATACTACGTATCGCTTACTTATTTGCTGTACCCCGTTCTATGTCCGCGCGCCGGGGCGATTCAAATGGTTACAGCTTCCGGATCATGATCCGCATGGTCGTTCCTTTGTCCGGTTCCGAATCTACTACAAAAATGCGGCCATGATGGTACTCCTCAATAATCCGTTTGCTCAGCGAAAGCCCCAGACCCCATCCGCGCGTCTTGGTCGTGAAACCCGGCCGGAAGATACGTTTGAAGTTCGCTTTCGGCATCCCTTTGCCCGTGTCCCGGATGTCGATGCAGATCCACCGGTCGTCCCGTACCGATAATTGTACCGTGATCGAACCCCTGCCCTGCAGCGCGTCGAGGGCGTTTTTCAGCAGGTTCTCGACCACCCAGCCGAAAAGCGCCTCGTTCACCATCCCCTGAATCGGTTCGGCGGTGCACGGAGCGAAGTTGAGCGTCACGTTTTTCGGGATCCGGGTCTGAAAATAGGTCACAGCCGCCGCCACCAGCTCGTAGATATTCCGCGGTGCGAGGTTGGTCGTCGCTCCGATCTTTGAGAAACGGTCTACCACCTTGAGCAGCCGGGTCAGGTCTTTGCTCATTTCGTCCACGACGAACGGTTCTACGCTGTTCTGGCTCCGGAGGTACTCCAGCCAGCCGAGCAGCGAGCTGGTCGGTGTCCCTAACTGGTGGGCCGTCTCTTTGGCCATCCCGATCCAGACCCGGTTCTGCTCGCTGAGTTTCGACGAGCGGAAGGCGATGAAGGCGAAGCCGATGAAGACGGCGAAGATGCTGAGCTGGATCCACGGAAAGTACTGCAAGGCTTTGAGCAGCGGCGATTCGTCGTAAAAGACGCGGACGACGGTTCCTTGGGCGGTCGGTATCTCGATCGGGTCGCGGCCGCCGGAGCGCATGCTCTCCAGTTTGTCGGCCAGCCGATCGGGATCGGCCATCACGGCCGGGTCGATCAGCCGGTAGCGGAGCACGCGCAGGTGGTCGTCGCAGACGATCACGGGGATGTCTTCCGAGAAGTTGATGATTCGGTTCAGAATCGCCGCCTGAGCCCTCGCGCCGTTGGAGGCGGCCTTGACGCTCTCGCCCACGGCGAACGACCAGAGGTGAATCTCGTGCCGTTCCTTGTCGCGCAGCTGCCCCACGAGGTAGTTCGAGTAGACGAGCGAGGCGACGCCGATCGCGCATCCGAGCATGATGAAGAGCAGTTTGCCGCGATATCCGATGGTGAATCTGCGCATAGAGAGGCGGGGAGGATGAAAGATTAGGCGGAAAAGGTCGTCTCGCCGCGGGCCGGCACCGAGGCTTCGGCCAGATAGCCGGTGTCTTCGAGCAGCGTCTCGCCGCGGGCCGCGGTGGTGGCGAGCAGGTCGCACCGCTCGTTCTCGATGTTGTCGGCGTGGCCTTTGATCCAGATGAACCGGACAGTGTGGCGCCCGAAGACACGCAGGAAGCGTCGCCATAAATCCGGATTCTTCTTTCCGGCGAATCCTTTGCGCATCCAGCCGTAAATCCACCCTTTTTGAACCGCGTCCACCACGTATTTGGAGTCGGAGTAGACGGTCACGTCGAGTCCGTCTCGTTTCAGGGCTTCGAGGCCGGTGATGACGGCGAGGAGCTCCATGCGGTTGTTGGTGGTGAGCCGGTAACCGGCCGAAATCTCGCGCCGGTGGGGGCCGGCCAGCAGCACGACGCCGTAGCCTCCGGGGCCCGGGTTGCCGAGCGAGGAGCCGTCGGTATATATCGTCACACGGTTGTTCATCTCTATTCGCAAAGATAAAATTTTTTCGGACGCAGCGGCACTCCCCGGCTGCCGGAGGATTTTTGTGCGGGGAGCCGGGACTCTTCGCTATCTTTGCCGGGAGAGAAATTTGCCGGGAGAGAAACCGGAACGATGACCGGATGAAAGATTTCGCCGCCATAGACTTCGAGACCGCCAACGGCCGTCCGTCGAGCATCTGCTCGGTCGGACTGGTCGTCGTGCGGGGCGGCGAGATCGCCGGGCGGCTGCATCGGCTGATCCGGCCCACGCCGAACTACTATTACCGCTTCTTCACCGAGCAGATACACGGCATCTGTGCCGAGGATACAGACGACGCGCCGCTCTTTCCGGAGGTCTGGAACACGGAGGTCGCGCCGCTGGTCGACGGGCTGCCGCTGGTGGCCCACAATGCCGCTTTCGACGAGCGGGCCCTGCGGGCGGCTTACGAAGCGTATGGGATGGATTATCCGGCCGACTACCGGTTCTATTGTACGTTGCGGGCGGCGCGGAGGCTCATTCCGAAAGCGGAGATCGGGAATCACCGTTTGCCGACGGTTTGTGCGTGGCTGGGGATTCCGTTCGAGGGACACCACCATGCGCTGGCCGATGCCGAGGGGTGCGCCCGGATCGCGATGCGGATTTTATAACGGAGAGGCGCCGGTCAAATTTCGACCAGCCCGTTCTTGATGGCGTAGACGACCAGATTCGCCGTGTTTTTGCAGTTGGTTTTTTCGAGGATGTTGGCCCGGTGCTTGTCCACCGTCCGTTTCGAGATGAAGAGCGTGTCGGCGATCTCGTAGTTGGTCATCCCTTTGCAGATCAGTAGCAGAATCTCCTTTTCCCGAGCCGAGAGGGCGGCTTCGTCGGTCGCCTCCTCTTCTGCCTCGGGCAGCTCTTCGGCCTCGCTGTCCGACGAGGAGCGCAGGTTGCTCACCAGGTTGAACAGCAGCTCCTGAGAAAAGTACGACCCGCCCTCCAGCACCGCCTCGATGGCGGCGTAGACCTCCGTGATGTCCGAGTTCTTGAGCAGGAATCCCTTGACGCCCTGCGAGACCATCTTGAAGTAGTAGTCCTCCTCGCCGTACATCGATAGGGTGATGATCCGCAGCTCGGGCCAATGTTTCAGTGCTTCGGCCGCCGCCTCGATGCCGTTCATGTCGGGCATGGCGATGTCGAGCAGCACGACGTCCGGCAGCCGTTCCGCCTGCTCCAGCCACCCGAGCATCTCGCGCCCGGTGGCCGCTTCGCCCACCACGCGGAACCGGGGGTGGGAGTTGAGCAGCAACTTCAGTCCGTTGCGGAACAGGGCGTGGTCGTCTACTTGCAGGATGGTGTATTTTTCTTCTTTCATCGTGCGAATCCCTCCTTATCGAAATGCGGCTTCGGCCCGGACTACCCGCACCAGGGCGCGGCATAACGTACGTAAATCCTCCTCGCCGATCACATAAGGAGGCATCGTATAGATCAACCGTCCGAAAGGCCGGATCCAGATCCCCTCTTCCACGAAAGCGGCCTGAATGCGGGCCATCTCGACCGGCCGGGTCATCTCGACCACGCCGATCGCCCCCAGTGTCCGCACGTCCCGTACCGCTCCGGCCGGTATCAGCTCCCGTAGCGGCGCCAGCTCTTCGGTCAATATCGCCTCGATCCGTCCGATGCGCTCCGGCAGGTTCATCTCCGTGAGCAGGCTCAGCGACTCGTTGGCCACGGCACAGGCCAGCGGGTTCCCCATGAAGGTCGGCCCGTGCATGAACGGCCCGTCGATCCCCCGCGCCACCCTCGCCGCCGCCACGACGGCCGCCAGTGTCATGTATCCTCCGGTGAGCGCCTTCCCGACACAGAGGATGTCCGGTACCACGCCCGCCCACTCGCAGGCGAACAGACGTCCCGTGCGTCCGAATCCGGTCGCGATCTCGTCCGCCACCAGCAGCACGCCGTACTCCCGGCACAATTCCGCCACGCCGCGCAGGTATTCCGGATGGTAGAACCACATCCCGCCGGCCCCCTGCACCACGGGTTCCAGAATGAAACCCGCCAGCCGGTCGCCCAGCTGTTCGAATGCCTCGCGCACCGGTCTCAGCGCCTCCGGATTCCACGCGTCGCGGAAGGCGACGTCCGGCCGCGGAACGAAGTGCTGTACGGCCAGCCGCCCCTGCCACAAGGCGTGCATCCCGCCCTCCGGGTCGCAGACGCTCATCGCGTGCCACGTGTCGCCGTGGTAGCCCCCGCGGATGGTGATAAACTCCCGCTTTTGAAGATGTCCCTGTGCCTGCTGCCATTGCAGGGCCATCTTCATCGCCACCTCCACGGCTACCGACCCCGAGTCGGCGAAAAAGACGAACTCCGGTTTCTGCGGGTCGCCGTCGCTCAGCTCCGATCCCGGAACCATAGCCAATAGTTTTTGCCCCAGCTCTACCGCGGGACGGTGGGTCAGGCCGCCGAACATCACGTGGGACATCTCCGCCAGCTGCCGTTCGACGGCGGCGTTCAGCCGCGGATGGTTGTAGCCGTGCACGGCGCACCACCACGACGACATGCCGTCGATGAGCTGCCGCCCGTCCTCCAGCTCGATCCGCACGCCGCTGCAGCGCCGCACGCCGTAGACGGGCAGCGGGGCGACGGCCGAGGTGTAGGGGTGCCACAGATGTTCCCGATCCCACTGGATCGGGTCGTTCGGGTCGAGGGAGGAACGATTCATTGCGTTGTTTCAGATTTTCGGAACAGGGCCTATCCGGCTGCGATCATCGAGACGATCTGGATGCAGATGATCAGCAGCACCATGGCCACCGGATAGACCGTGGCATAAGCGACGCTGACCGCGCTGCTGTCGGACATCGAGTCGGCCGCCGCCAGCCCCGGGGTGCTGGTCATCCCGCCGGTTAGCGTCCCCAACAGGTCTAAGATGTTGAGCCGGAAAAAGTAACGGGCTACGACCACGGTCACGACCATGGGCAGCAGGGTGATGAAAAAGCCGCCGATGAAGAGCGACCATCCGCTCGTCCGGAACGTTTCGACGAGTCCGACGCCGGCCGAGGTGCCGACGTTGGCGAGGAACAGGAGCAGTCCCAACTGCCGCAGCAGCTGGTTGGCGGGCCCGGACATGGTCCATAGCACCGGCCCGGTCTTCCCGATGGCGCTCAGCACCAGCGCGGTCAGCAGCACGCCGCCGGTCAGGCCGAACGAGAAGGTGAAGCTGTCGGAAAAGGAGAGCGAAATCTTGCCGACGATGACCCCCAGCGCAATCCCGAGGGCGATCGGCAGGAAGTCGGTGTCCGAGACGCGTTTCCCTTCGTTGCCGATGAAGCTCAGCACCTCTTCCATGCTGTCTTTCCGCCCGACGAGGGTCAGTTTGTCACCGAACTTCAGGGCGAGCGAGGGTTCGGGCGCCAGGTCGATGCCGGCGCGCCGGATGCGGGTTACGATGCAGCCGAAGTTCTGCTGCAGGTTGAGGCTTCCGAGGGTGCGGTTGACGAGCGGCCGGGCGGTGACCAGCCCGGTCTGCAGTTCGACGTTCTTGCCGAACGGCAGCTCGCCTTCGATCCGTTCGCCGACGAATTCCACGGTCTTGTCGTGCGACACGGGTGTCCCGACCACTTTGATCAGGTCGCCGGCCTGAAGAACGGTCGTTGCGTGGGGCAGGATGGACTCTTCGCCGCGCACGATGCGCGAGATCACGGCGCCGGTGTACTGCCGCAGCCGAATGTCCTGCAGCCGCCGTCCGACGATCAGCGGATTGGTCACGCGGTAGGCATGGGCCACGATGTCGGGATTGAGTTCGCGCCGGTCGGCTTCGAGGGCGCGTTCCTCTTTCCGGAGGTCGATTTTCAGCACCCGCGGCAGGAGCTTGACGAAGAGAATCACGCCGATCACGCCGAACGGATAGGCGATCCCGTACGAGATGGCGGCATTGTCACCGGCGATCTCCCGGGCGGTGGCCAGCCCGGGGGTGCTGGTCAGCGCGCCGGCCAGCAGCCCTGCGGTGTCGGCTGCGTTCAGCCCGCAGATGTATTTCACGGCGAGGGTGGTGACGGTAGCGGTCACGATGAGCAGCGCGGCGAGTCCGGCGAGGCTTTTCCCCTTGCTTTTGAAGGTGCTGAAGAATCCGGGGCCGGCCTGGATCCCGATGGCGAAGATAAAGAGGGTCATCCCGAAGTTCCCGAGCTCGGCGGGCACGACGACGCCGAAGTGGCCGAAGAGCAGGGCGACGAAGATCACGGCGGAGACGTCTAGGTTGATTCCTTTGATGTCGATGCGGCCGACGATGAAGCCGAGGGCGATGATGACGAAGAGGACAAAGATGGGGGAGCTGAGTAAGGAATGGGCCATGCGCGAAAAGGGTATTTTACGCAAAGATAGGGATTTTCGCGGGAAGGCCTGGGTTGGATGTAGGTTTTGGGCAGAGGTTACCTATTGCCCTCTGCGGAGCGTGAGGCGCGCGAACAGAGAACAGGGCGAAGTAAACAAGTAAGCGAAACGTAGTTTCGCTCCGTCCTGCCGGGGTCACCCGGCCGCCGCCCGCGCAGGGCAGTTCCGTCCGGTTCTAAGCTCGACCGCGCGCCACGCCTTAAAAGGGAAATCGTCAAAATGCACTGGTGCGTTTTGACAGGATTTCCCCAAGGCGCGCGGGAAATCCGTCGCCCGCCCGCAAAGAGGGCATATTCTGCCGATTGGCGGCGAGCCAATCGAGCAAGAATTGCCGCGGGCGACGATTGAAATGTTCTGCGCGCCCCGTCTTAGGAGGCGATTCAACTCTTTCGGCGACGAGCCGAAAGAGAATGAATCGCCCTAGGCGCGCAAAATTGCGGCGGAGCGATAGCGGAGCCACAGGGGCTGACACGGGGACGAGAGCGAGTAGCGCGATTCCTTATGGAATCGCCGGGCTTGCGCGCTGGGCCTACGGCCCACCCGGGGAGCGCGCAGCCCGAACCGGGCGGAGATTTGGGCTGAGCGGGAGTGGGTCGGAGTCAGCGAGGCCGGAAACAAGCACCGCGCAGTTGCAGGCCTCTGCCGGGAGGGCTCCGGCCCGTGCGACCCTACGGGTCGCAGGGTTTGAAAATCATACAGGATCAAGCTCGGGTTCGAAGTTCCCCAATCAGTCGAGTCTTCCGTTTATTCCGAGAGGCAACGCAACTGAAAACCGATGGCGCGATAGTTCGCGCCACTGGGGTAGAGTTTCGTCGCGCCGAAGTCCAAGTACATGCCACGATAGTGGTCCTCCGAATTGTAAGACGTGGACGACCAGCTGTACCCGCGGTTGCCGATGCCCCTTGCTATGCCTTCCCAGCCCGTACGACCGAAGTCGCGGAAGCCCGGGGCGGGGTTTTTTCCGCGCGCCTTGGGAAATCTTGTTCAAACACGACTGCGTGTTTGAACGATTTCCCCCTTAAGGCGTGGCGCGCGGTTTTTAGTACTTTTTGAGTCGCCCGCAGGAATTTCATCTCGATTTTGCTCACCGCAAAACGAGTGAAATTCCTCTTTAAGCGGGGCGGGCGACTGTCGAGCTTCGAGCCGGACGGAACTGCCCTGCGCGGGCGGCGTCCGGGTGACCCCGGCGGGACGGAGCGAAACTACGTTTCGCTGCGGCTGTGTCAGCCCAATAGGGTAGAGGCTGCCTGTTAGGGTAGACCCGGCCAATTGTGAGTGCGACACGCCCCGTTTATTCCGAGAGGCAACGCAACTGAAGACCGTAGGCACGGCTTGGTCCGTCCTGAGGATTCAAATGCTTGGTGCTAAAATATAAATCCACACTGCCGATACCGCCCGTATCGGACGACCAATTGTACCCGTGGTTGCCGACGTCCACCGGATCGCCCGAGAAGGCGTTGCGGCGGCCCGGGGCGGGGACTATTTCATGCATGCGAGAACCCGGCTCTGCCTCAACCGGACAAAATCAGCGGACGACGAAGTCGCTCTGCTCCAGGTGCTCGTAGTAGGTTTGCAGGAAGCCTTTCAGGCGGTCTAACTGCGCTGAATCCGGACGGACGCCCTCCCGGATCAGGTCGCGTTCTTCCGACGGGTCGTTCAGTAGGTCGAACAGGTGGATCACCTCGTGCTCGTCGAAGAACATCGCCGCCGAGTCCGTGATCCACTGGAACGTCCCGTCGATGTAGTTGACCGCGAACGCTTCGCGGGCCGTCCGTGTCGAATCGGCCCGGATCTCGAACATGTCCTGCCCGTAGGCGAAGAACGGTTTGTCGTAGCCCGTCAGCCCCAGCAGCGTCGGCATCAGGTCGATCTGCTGCGCGATGTGGCGGTCGTCGCCCCGCAGCGAGCCGTCCGGCGTGTAGAGGAAGAAGATGATGTGCGAATCGCCGGTCGGCGTCTTCGTGAGCGGGTCGTAGACCTCGCTCGATATGTGGTCGGCCGTGAAGACGAAGATCGTGTTATCGAACCACGGCTGCCGACGGGCATATTCGAAAAAGCCGCGCAGCGAGCGGTCGGTATAGGCCACCGGCTGCTGAGCCTTGGTGTGTCCCTTCGGCAGCACTTTCTCGTACCCCTCCGGAACGACGAACGGATGGTGCGACGAGAGGGTGAAGACCGTAGCGAAGAACGGTTTCGGCACGCTGTCCAGCTCGCGCGCCATGTAGCGCAGGAACGGCCCGTCCCAGATGCCCCAGTAGCCGTCGTCGTCTTCCGTACCGACCGTAGCTTCGTAGTTCTCGCGCGTGCGGGTGTTGCGCACTCCCGACAGCATGGCGTAGGCCACGAAGCCCATCGACTTGTACTCCGAACCGTTGAAGAACCAGGTCGAGTAGCCTTCGTCGCCCAGCAGCCGGGCCAGTCCGTGGGTCTCGCCCAGCGAGTAGGGGGTGATGACGAACGGGGTCTTGAACGACGGAATGGAGCTCAGCACCGACGGCAGGGCGTCGATCGACTTGCGTCCGTTGGCGTGGGCGCGGCGGAAGAGGTAGCCCTCCTGCATCAGCGAGTCGAGGAACGGGGTGTAGCTCTCCCCGTCGCGGTACAGATGCGGGTTGAGGTAGGCGGAGTGCTCGTAGCTGAAGCTTTCGAGGACGAAAATCACGATGTTCTTTCCGCGCTGCGAGCCGAACCGGCCGTGGCGCAGGCTGTCGGCCGCCGGGTAGTGGTAGGGCGAGAAGCGGGCGGCCAGTTCGGCCGGGTCGGCGAAGTATTTGACGTAGGAGAGCTTCCGGTTGGTGATGGTGCGGAGGATACAGAACGGGTTGGTGAGCACGGCCGAGGCTTTGGCCGGAGAGCGGGCGAACTGGGCGGCGTGGCTCATGGCGATGGGACGGATGCCGTGTCCCAGCCCGCCGCGCATGCCGCCGACGAGCAGCACCACCGATCCGAGCGCCAGCACGGTGTTGACGACGACGAAGAGCCACATGGGTCGCAGCCGCCTCGGTGCGGGCCGCACGAGGCGGTAGAGCAGGATCATCCCCCATACCAGCGCGATGCCGATCAGAAGCAGGTACCAGTTTTCGCCGAGGGCTTTCCAGAGGATATGGCCGGTGTTGTCATTGCCGGTGAAGTGGAACTCGTCGACGGTGAACCGTTTCTTGGCGTAGTGGAAGTAGACGGTGTCGGCGAGGTTGAGCAGCACGACGATCGATCCGACGCCGATCCACAGGCCGAAGAGCATCCGCTGGTAACCTTTTCCGCTGCGTCCTGGTATGGGCAGCAGCGACAGGAAGACGAACAGGCAGTAGACGTAGCAGAGGCAGGCGGTGTCGAAGAGCAGTCCGCCGCGCAGCAGGGCGGGAATCTCGCCCCAGGTGAGCGGCCCGAGGGTGTCGGTATTGAAGAGGTAGAAGATCGCCCGCAGGAGGAAGAGCAGGAGGTAGACGATTCCCAGCCGCCAGAGCAGTACGGTCAGGGTGTTGTGCAGCCAGGGGCGCAGTCGTTCGTTCATCGTGTTTCGTGCTTTTTTTTGAAAAAGCATGAGGAACAACTGCCTGCACTTGAGGGACTAAGAGGAACCCGGCCGCGGACAGATGCCCTCATGCCGTATTGTGGTTGGATGTGGATACAATACGGGTGAGTGGCTCTCTGTTCCCGCGGCCGTTGAAGTCTCTTAGTTTTCAAGTGCGGAACCTGAGGCTGCTGTATTTTCTGATGGTATGTGTGTTTTTTTCTGGGTGTGTAGCGCAGCGGGCGCTACGGTTTCAGTCGGTGTTTGTCGTTTTGTGTGACAAAGATACTTTTTTTCGGGGTACGGGGGAAACCGTGCCGTTCGGCAGGGCGGAGGGAGGGGGTAGATTGGAGTACGGACAGAGAATGGGGCGGAGGCTGCCTTAGCGATGCGTAAGCATCGCTCCGTCCCGCCGGGGTCACCCGGCCGCCGCCCGCGCAGGGCAGTTCCGTCCGGCTCGAAGCTCGACAGTCGCCCGCCCCGCTTAAAGAGGAATTTCACTCGTTTTGCGGTGAGCAAAACCGAGATGAAATTCCTGCGGGCGACTCAAAAAGTACTAAAAACCGCGCGCCATGTCTTAACAGGGAAATCGTCAAAATGTGCTGGCACATTTTGACTGGATTTCCCCCAGGCGCGCGAAATCAAATCCCCGCCCCGGGCTACCGCAGCCGAACCACTGGTTTGCAACGAAGTGTCGGGTTCGATGGTTTCAACTGGTCGAATGCGGCCAGCAACACCGATGGAGTCTCTCTGTGGTTCAATGCACAGGAGCTCGCTTCCTGCTATGAAAATTATCGCGGCTACGGTTTTCAGTTGCGTTGCCTCTCGGAATAAACGGAAACCCCGCCCCGGGCTTCCGCGAGAGAGCCAATGGTGAACTGGTGAGCGTCGGCAGCAACGGGTTCAGCTACTCGTCGTCGGTGAGCGGCAGCAACGGGGTGTACTTGCATTTCGTCGTGACGTACCTCAATCCCAGCAGCGCGGGTTACCGTGCCCACGGTTTTCAGTTGCGTTGCCTCTCGGAATAAACGGGAAAGACCCCGCCCCGGGCCGCCGCGGTTATGAAGAGGGGGCTTTGTGGGGAAACGGCAGCGAGGGTTCCGTCTGGTCGGGTTCGCCTCATGGTACAGGAAGCGTATATCTGCGTTTTGTTATGGGGGCGATACAATCCAATCTCTCAAGTGGCCGTGCCCACGGTTTTCAGTTGCGTTGCCTCTCGGAATAAACGGAAACACAAACAACCCGTTCCCGGGCGATATGGCGGAACGAGAGGAGGGTTTTCGGAAAAGTATGCTATTTTTGTACGGAGGCCGGTGGAAAAATCGACCGAACGCGATGTATAAGTTTCTGATCCTGCTCAAAAAAGAGTTCCTGCAGATTTTCCGCGATAAGTTTATCTGGCGGTCGGTTTTGTTGTTGCCCGTGGTGCAGCTGTTGGTCTTGCCGCTGGCGGCGAATAACGAAATACGGGACTTCCGGATGGCGGCGATCGACCGCGACAATACGCAGTTCAGCAGAATGATGCTGACCGAATTGCAGGCCGGAGGATATTTCACCCTGTCGGCCTCGGCGGCGGCGTGGGCCGAGGCGGTGCGGATGATCGAACGGGGAGAGGTGGATATGATCGTCGAGATTCCGACCGATTTCGAACGAGACATTGTCCTGGGACGCGGGGCGGAGCTGTCTGTGCACGTTTCGGCGATCAACGGCCTGAGTGCAGGTGTGGCGGCCGGGTATGTCAATACGATTGCCGGTGAGTTCGCCCGGCGGCTGACGGCCGAACGGTTGATTCCGGAGCGGGTCGGACAGGGAGAGGGGGCGTTCCCGGCGCAGGTCGGGGTGTCGGTGCAGGAGTGGTATAATCCGAAGTTCGACTATAAAATGGTGATCGTGCCGGGCATCCTGGCCTTGCTGGTGACGATCGTCGGCATGTCGATGATGGCGCTCAATGCGGTGAAGGAGAAGGAGCGCGGGACGATCGAACAGCTCAATGTCACGCCGATGAGCCGGACGCAGTATGCGCTGGCGAAAACAGTGCCGTTTTTTATCATCGGGCTGGTGCAGTTCACGATCGGACTGGTGTTGGCGCGGATGGTCTACGGCATTTCGGTGGCGGGGAGTGTCGGCGTTCTGTACGGCATTATCGCGCTTTATTTGCTCGGGTTGCTTTTTCTGGGATTCGTGGTGTCGAATGTGTCGCAGACGCAGGTGCAGTCGATCTTTCTGAGCTTTTTCATCATGATGGTGCTGATTCTGATGAGCGGACTGTTCACGCCGGTGGAGAGCATGCCGGAATGGGCGCAACGGGCGGATCAGCTGAATCCGGTGGCGCATATTATTTCGGCGATCAAAATGGTGTTGGTCAAAGGGAGTCCGGCGGCCGACCTGAAGAGTCATTGGGTGATGCTGGGGATATTCGCTGGGGTGATGGGCGTGGCGGCGGTGACCACTTTCCGGAAGTTCAGCCGGTGAGTCGGGACGGTCGTTGGTAGCGCCGGCGTCCGCACTTTGAGTCTTGCGGAGCGTGAGTGCGCGGACAGAGAATGGTGTGAAGATTTGGGCTGAGCAAGTAAGTGGAAATGCGGAGCATTTCCCGTCCACGGGACGTGGGACCTGCGCGGCCCGAGGCCAGTCGATGCTCAACCGCGCGCCGCGGCCTAAAGAGGCGATTCAACTATTTCGGCGATGAGCCGAAATAGAATGAATCGCCCAAGCGCGCGACAAAGAATTGGGTGTAGCAAACAAGTAAGCGATACGTAGTATCGCTCCGTCCCGCCGGGGCGCCCACCGGGCGTTTTATTAGGGTTCTTTCTGCCTTATTAGCCGGCCGCCGCCCGCGGAAGGGCAGTTCTATCCTGTTAGGGTAGAGGCGGCCATTTCGGAGTGCCCGCAGGCACCGCGCGCCACGCCTTAATAGGGAAATCGTTCAAAGCGACTTGCGCTTTGGACAAGATTTCCCAAAGGCGCGCGGACAAGAATCATATAAAAATCGAGATGAAATCCCAGCGGGCGACGGTTGAATTGTCCCGGCGCGCATAAAGCTCGCTCCGCGCGCGATTGCTGGAGTAGGAAATCATCCAAACGCGTGAGGGCGCGTTTGGATAAGATTTCCGCCAGCGCGCGGACGAAGAATGTGTTTTCAAAAAACGGCACCGGCGGAGCGATAGCGGAGCCGCAGTGAGGCGGACACGGGGCGGAGAATAGGGCTGAATAGTTACGGCCCGCAGGGCCGTGCAGTCCGACGCCATCCCACGCGGCGGGCTGCAACTCGACGGAGCTCGTTGCGCCCTTCGCTGGCGCCGAACTGCAATGGATTTTTCGGCCCGCGCGGCTTTTTTGAGCCGCAAAGTAGGGTAAAGGCTGCTTTGTTGGGGTAGGCCCGGCCAACGTTGGGGTAGAGGTGGTAATTGGGAGTGCGGCACGCACCGTTTATTCCGAGAGGCAACGCAACTGAAGACCGGTGGCGCGGTTGTCCGAGTAACTGGTGTGGAGGTACTGCGAACGGAAATACAAGTCCAGGCCGTAGATGCCGCTCGTGGCGGAAGACAAACTGTACCCATGGTCGCCGATACTCCTTGCAATGCCTTCCCAGCCTGTACGGCCGAAGTCGCGGTAGCCCGGGGCGGGGTTTGTTTTTTCGCGCGCCTTGGGAAATCTTGTCAAAACGCACGAGTGCATTTTGACGATTTCCCCGTTAAGGCGTGGCGCGCGGTCGAGCTTTGAGCCGGACGGAATTGCCCTACGCGGGCCCCACGTCCCGTGGACGGGCGAAACTGCGTTTCGCTGCGGCTGTGTCGGTAAACTGGAGTAGAGGTTGCTTATTGGGGTAGAGGCTACCAATTGTGAGTGCGACACGCCCCGTTTATTCCGAGAGGCAACGCAACTGAAAACCGTAGGCGCGGGTGTTCGCGTGACTGGGATCGAGCCACGTTACGCCGAAATCCAAGTGCATGCCATTGATACTGCTGACCGTCGAAGACCAGCTGTAACCGTAGCTGCCGACGTGGCCTAGCGCGCCCGTATCCCGACGGCGGAAGCCCGGGGCGGGGCAATATGGACGCTGCAACGTTCGGGGGAACTCCTCTTCGGCTCCAAACGTCAAAAAATTTGGCGGAATCGAAAAAAGCATTTACCTTTGCAGTCCGCAATCGGCTTCATGCGCAATCCATAGCGCCCGGAAGCCGGGTGACGGCAGCCATCAAGGCCCTTTCGTCTATCGGTTAGGACACAAGATTTTCATTCTTGGAAGAGGGGTTCGATTCCCCTAGGGGCTACGACGAAGTAAAACATAGCGATTTTTAACATAATGGCAAATCACAAGTCATCTCAGAAACGGATTCGGCAGACCGAAGCGCGGCGGTTGCATAATCGTTACTACCACAAAACCGCGCGGAACGCGGTGAAGGCACTGCGGAATACGACCGACAAGGCTGCTGCCGAGGCGCTGCTGCCGAAAGTGGTGGCGATGCTGGACAAATTGGCGAAACGGCATATCATCCATGCCAATAAGGCCGCTAATCTGAAGAGCGCACTCCAGTTGAAAGTGAACGCATTGGCGTAATCTTCTTTTTGGAAAAGAGAAGGCGCCGCGCCTTCTCGCAATGCCCGGATGGCGGAATTGGTAGACGCGTTGGTCTCAAACACCAATGGAGCGATCCGTGCCGGTTCGATCCCGGCTCCGGGTACGGAATAATCCCTTGTCAGTCGAAAGACCGGCAAGGGATTTCTGCTCTTTTCTGTCTCCCGAATGAACCAGCACGAACAGTATATGCGGATGGCTCTGGCCGAAGCGCGCGAAGCATTGCGCCGGGAAGAAATCCCGATCGGCGCGGTAGTCGTCTCGCGCGATCGCGTCATCGCCCGGGCGCACAACCTCACCGAGACCTTGAACGACGTCACCGCGCATGCCGAAATGCAGGCCTTGACGGCCGCCGCTGCTGCGTTGGGGGGGAAATATCTGGATCGCTGCACCCTCTATGTGACCGTCGAACCTTGTCCCATGTGTGCGGCAGCGCTGCGTTGGGCACAGCTCGGGGCGCTCGTCTACGGCGCGGCGGATCCGAAACGGGGTTATACCACGGTGTCCGAAACCCTGCTGCACCCGAAAACTGAGGTCACGGGAGGGGTGCTGAGCGAAGAGTGCGCAGACCTGATAACCGGCTTTTTCGAACGGTTGCGCGCTCGAGGCCTCTGACCGCCGCTCGGCGCGGAACGGGAAATGAGCCCCGCATTTTGAAAATTCCGGGAAAATCGCTAAACTTGTCCTTGCTGTGCCCTTTGCGGCCGGCTTCGGAGACGGATATATTAACCTAAACATACCGTAAACATGAAACGAATCAAAATGTGGAGCGCCGTGCTCGTCGCCACGACGATGATCGGCAGCGCGGCGGCGCAGAGCGTCGAAGAGGTGGGCCTCAAGATGAAAGAGGCGGGCGAATTGTTGAACAACAAACAGATCGTTCAGGCGATTCCCGTGCTCGAGGAGGTGATCCGGATGGGCCAGGCAGCGGGAGCCGATGCTGCGGATATCGTGGCCGAAGCACAGAAAGTGCTGCCGGCATGCTATCAGCAGAAAGGGAGCAACCTCTATAAAGCGAAAGATACGGAGGGAGCTATTATTGCTTTCGTCAAGGCGGCCGACCTGGCAGAGCTGCAGGGCAATGTGATGATGAGCCGTCAGCTGGGACGTGCGATTTCGCAGCTCTACATGGCTCAGGGGATTGCCAGCTTCAATACGAAAGACTACACCAAAGCCCTCGAAAGTTTCCAGAAAGGGGTGGAGAAGGATCCGAGCAATATCCAGCTGGCTTATTTCACCGCGAAATCGTATGCCGAGCTGGGACAGTTGGATGAAGCGACGGCGCTCTACCGTCAGGTGATTGCTGCGGGGACGGAGAACAGCAAATTCGCAGAGCAGGCCAAGGGAGCCCAGGCGGATATGAACAACTATCTGCTGGTGGCGGCTTCGGAAGCGGCCAAAGCGGGCGATATCGAAAAGGTGAAGGCTTATGCGGAAATGATTCCGGAGAGTGCCGATGCCGGCCTGTTGCTGATCCAGACGGCCAACAACCTCAAGAAATACGACATCGTGGTGGCGAACGGGGCAGAGGCTTATGCCGCTCAGACGGATGAGGCACAGAAAGCGAACATCGCTTATCTGCTGGGTGTCGCTTATCAGAATCGCGGGAACAATGCCAAGGCGATCGAATGGCTGAAGAAAGTGACTGCGGGGGGTAATGTGGCGGCAGCCAAGGCTTTGGCGAGCGATTTGGCGGCGCAGTAGGTTGTGGCGGCACTTTTGTGCGGGAGTTTTGCGGGACGATATTCCGGAATGGAATATCGTCCCGTTTTTTGTTGGAGATCGGGGGAGTCCTGCGGAGCCTGAGGCTCGCGGACCAGAATGGGGTAGAGGCTGCCCATTGCCCACCGCGGGCACGCGGGGCCTGCCCGGCCCGAGGGCAGTTCCAGCCGGCTCGAAGCTCGATCGTCGCCCGCCCCGCTTAAAGAGGAATTTCACTCGTTTTGCGGTGAGCAAAATTGAGATGAAATCCCAGCGGGCGACGGTTGAATCGCCCCAGGCGCGCGGAAAAAATGCGAACAAAGCTCGCCCCGCGTGCGACAGCGGAGCCGCAGTGAGGCGGACACGGGGCTGAGAGCGAGTAGCACGATTCCGAAAGGAATCGCCGGCCTCGGGCGCAGCGACGCTTTAGCGGCGCGGGGGAGGCGCGCCGAGGACGAATAGGGCTGAGAACGAGTAGCGTGATTCCGCGAGGAATCGCCGGGCTTGCGCGCTGGGCCTTCGGCCCACCCGGGGAG
>NZ_CAJTMN010000043.1 GCF_910577125.1 uncultured Rikenella sp. | reverse complement strand
GGTACCCAGCAACGGCTGTTCAACATCATCCGTACGCGTAAAGTCAGACCAAGTGCCGTTCGGGGCTACCCGCCAACCTTTAGGACACGGGTCATACGGACTCTTCGTAGCACCATCACCCCAAAGGTTATTATTCTGATTTTCAGCAGCTTGCGCATACCAGTCATACGGGGTAGTCGCATTGTAAATGAAGGTCAACGGATTCTTCACCGAATAACCCAGAGTACTGGTTTTACCATACTGGTCAGCTGCTTTCACCACAGCAGCATTAGCAATATCAAACCGTTTATAACCTGTTGCTGCGGTATTTACTGCTGTTGCTTCAGTCAACTCTCCCGTACCATCTGCTAGCGTTGCTGTACCATAAATTTTAATGGTCGTACCGGTAGCATTGTTCTTATCAATAGTGGTTGCATCTACATAAGGCAGCGGGTCTTTACGCCCCCACTGATAGAACATCCCAAACGTATTTTGTAAATCAGCAGCAGCTGTTGAAGCAGCCGGAGCATTATAATAAGTATGTATAGCCCCGAGGTTCCGGTCCATAATCACCTTATTCCCATTGGTCTGCTGGAATTTAATCCCGTAACGATGCACCTGTCCAACAGTAGCCCCACCAGCAGGAAATGCCTTGTCTATTCCAGCAGGATACGGTTTACCATCACGACCATTTTTCGGATCCGGTTTATAATTAGTCACCCAAACATGCCAGCTCCAAAGAATTTCACCACCTGACGTTGCATTGTTATACAATGCAATAATTGCGTTCCCAGTCACATTTCTCGGTGATTTCACCGTCAACAATCCGTTCACTTTATCCAGCGTAATATCGGCATTAGTTAATGCCTTCTTATCTTGCCACAAGATTTCAGCACGTAATGCAGCATTGGCACCCAAAGCAGGCATAGTGCGTTGCCACCCATAGGTCAATTTCCGGATATCAAACGTAATCGCACCGTTTTCACCTGTATTAGGAACCAAAATCCCGCAGTTACTGCGGTCGAAGGTTTCCTTGGTAATCCGGTGGTCGCCGGTGTTGTGTCCTGCGATGGTTACGGTTACGGTATAAATAGAGTTGCGTTCCACGTTGAAGTTCCCGCGATTAGCTCCCGGATTCCCGAGCATCACGGTGTAGGTCAAAAGGGCGCATTCTGCCGAAGATTTCAGGTAACCCCCCAGTTCAAAGTAAGTACCCATCCCGTCGGTAGCGGTAAGGATACGGTCAGCATCAGCGGTCACACCGGTATTCTGTCCCCGGTAGTTTTCAGGCATGTACCAAACGAGGGTCTTATAGCCGCTTCCATCGGGAGTCAGTTCGCCCAAAGCTGCTGCTCCCACGCCGGGATAATCTTTATGGCTTTCGCTTCCTGCGGTGGTATTCTTTGCAGGGAAGATATCCGTAGCTTTCCGCGGTGCCAAGGTATCGTACGTATAAGTAGCCGGTACGTTCTTCAAGGCGACGCTATTGATCTCGATATTCGCCCCGGTCACTTTATACTTCAGAATAATCTTGGCAAACAAACGGGTAAGTTTCACGTTGGTAATCTTCGTGGTACCGTTCACCGGGCCGTTGTAAACACCAATCATCGGAATGGTCGAATTGGCATCGAATTTCCATTCGTTACTTGCCCCGCCGACGTGTTTGGTCAACTGCAACAGATCATCTACGGTGGCTGCATTCGTGGTCGTAAACGTCGAGGGGGAGTGGGTGTTGGCTACGAAGAAAACTTTCCCGCCGGCAGGTGCGGTGGTCAAGTTCACTGCGAGGTCGTACGTCCAGTCCACATCTCCCGAACCTGCAGCCCCTGCGGCGGTCACTTCCGTATAGTACGGAGTACCGACCAATTTACCGGCATCATCGTACTGAAGTGCCCAGATGTCGGTAATTTTAGAGTCCTGCGCTTTCGGCAGGTCGGTCGACACTTTGGTATCGACATCTTCGCTACCGAAAGAAACAGAGATGGCTTCATCGCCCGAGGTTTTGGTCACGGTTTCGGCAGCCACCGGAGCCCGCAGGGACTCGGTAGCCAAACTTACCTGAACCGAAGTTTCGTTGGGTTTCCCGAACTCTCCTTCTTCCGGCCGATAAATCTCTGATTTCTGGCACGACATGACGCCAAGTGCTGTCGCCGATATCGCGAAAATCATTAATTTTTTCATGGTTGGTTGAGTATGTTTTGTTTGTTTTTGTTTTGTTTTTGTATGCTGTCTGTCAAGCTCCGACACCGGGCTGATTGTCGTTCACGTCGTCCCAGCCACCGATACCACCGCCAGGATTAGAACCACTGCCACTACCACCGGGTTTTTGATCAACATCCACATCGTCCCAGCCGCCAATACCACCACTCGGTTTCGATCCGGTCGCTGTACCGATCGTCCAGTCCGGACTAACCGGTTTCCATCCTCCGATATCTCCGGCCACATTGTCTTCGCCCAAATCGGCGGAAGAGTTATATCGCTGGAACCACGAACCCACCAATATGCCGCCCGTGAAACCGTCACCCCCCATATCACCTGTATTAATTGAAACGTTGTTCCAAGCAACCACATTCAAGGTGAATTCAACCTCGGTTTGTTTGAAGTTCATATTATAGGTGTAGTGTTTCCCTTTCAGATATTCCACTGCCGGGAATTCGGTTTTAAAGAGGTAAGCACTGTCACCGAGGGTGAGGTAAATATTCACCGGCACTTTTGAACCGTCATTCTGTTTCGGCAAAACGCATCCGAAACCTGTACGCCCGATCAATTGCGGGTCGGAAGGATCCGTGTTATCATTCAAATCACCGAACGTTTTAAACAGGCAGGTATCGTTATCGGTACCGATCCCGCCGGTCAAATCCTGATGGATCCACCACGGCGAAACATTCGACGGGTTGTTCATCTTCCGCAACACAACACTGTCGACCTTCAGTTTCGTGACATCGGCGCCCTCCGGCTGTTTCACATTGAAGGTAATCTTGGAACACTTGTGCTCGAAGACCAAGGCAACGGTCGCCGCCGCTTTGCTGACCGCCTTGCCGGACAAGGTCGCGTTCAGCACGTCCATCCCGTGAGTAATCCCGTTGACGATATAAGGATTATTACTCGACCCTCCTTTCGTCACAGGCAATGCCGGCGAGTATGCGTAAAAGTCATATGTGCCGTTGTTCAGGCTAATGGCATCCGGTACCGTCCCCGAGGCATCCGCCGTCCCGTCGGCTTTCACCGCACACGGCGTCAGCCCCCCACTCCCATCAGCCACGTAGGTACATTCTGCCACGAAATCGTCATACCGAGGATCTGCCCCGCCCGAATTAGTCGCAGACCGCTTGAAGGCCAGCACGCGCACGGTGACCCCTTTGTCCAGATTGACAAGCGCCTTGGTTTGCGGCACCTGCGAGCTGCCGGCAGCGGCCGACACCTCCGCATCCTGATAGGCGACGGAGAAATGTATCGGGGCGACGTCGTCTCCCAGATACATTATCTCTCTCCGCTGACAACCGACCACTGCCAACAACAGGGCGGCCGTCATCCATCCATACTTTTTCATGTTACGTATCATCTACGATTATTCTCCTAACAATTTATCCGACAAAACGTTATCGACGAAAATCCGCCGAAAAACCGCCTTTTCGGGCACTAATTATGTCACAAATGTAAAAACAATATTTGCAACCACCAAACAAAAACCGTCTTAGACACACCATTTCGGGCCTAATAGTGAATTTTTCGAATTTCTGACATAAATACCGTGATCGACAAATTATCGGCCTGTCCGGGCCTCACATCACCCTCAAAACAGTCATGTCGATAACGCGAAAACAGTGACAAATATTATTCGACAACTATTTTTTTACCCGACGGTCAGTAATAAAAAAATAATCGAAACGCCTCGTTCTCAGAGAGAAAACGAGGCGTTTCACAGGCAAACGAGTATACCTGAATTTTATGCTTCGGGCCGACTCAGCACTTTTCCGATCAGCCGGTCGATGGAGTAACGACCGGGGCCGCTCACAAACAATATGACAAACATCCCGACATAAAGCAGCGGCAATTCAACGCTCCACAGCCCCGTCCCGCCGTGGGTAGTCATCGCCATGATCATCGAGAAAATCATCGGAATCAGCGCGAATCGGGTCAACAATCCGCTGACAACCAACAGCGAACACCCGATTTCGACCAGAATGATCATCACAAGCGACGCGGCGCCTCCCCACCCGATCGGATCGGGAAAGCCATCCTTCAATGCCGTATACTGTTCCAGTTTCGCCACCCCGTGCACAAACAAAAGACCGCCGGCAAACAGACGCAGCAGAAACAACGCCAGATCGACATAACGTTCGCTCAACAAAAATCGCAGCCAGGGATTTCCATTCGTTTTCATAATTTCGTGTAGGTTTGGTGATTTTTCCCTCCCGTCCATCAAAAAGCGTGCAAAACCGCGTCCCACTCCTCGGGCCGGAATCCGACCCGCACCCGATCGCCCGCCACCAGCAACGGACGCTTCACCAACATCCCGTCCGTCGCCAGCAGACCGATCATCTCCCCGTCCGACATCCCGCCCAGTTTCTCTTTCAACCCCAGCTCCTTATAGCGCAACCCGCTGGTATTGAAAAACTTTCTGACCGGCAAACCGCTCCTCGACACCCACTCCTTCAACTCCGCTTCGGTGGGGCGGTCGACTGCGATGTCCCGCAGCTCCGCCTCCACCCCCTGCTCCGCCAACCACCTGAGTGCCAGGCGACAAGTGTCGCACTTCGGATAATACAAAAGCAATGGCCTCATTTTTGTTACATGTGTTCGATCGTATTGCAAAAGTAACGATTTCACTCCAAACCCGAACCGCTCCATGCTGCCCCTGACACTCACCGACTTCACGCTGCCGTTCACCAATCCGGTGCTGAAATTCCTGCTCATTCTGATCATCATCCTCTTCGCACCGCTGCTACTCAACCGAATCCGCATCCCGCACCTGCTGGGACTGATCATCGCCGGAGCCGTCGTCGGCCCCTTCGGCTTCAACCTCATGGAACGCGACAGCAGCATCATTCTCTCCGGCACCGTCGGACTCCTTTATATCATGTTCCTCGCCGGGCTGGAGATCGACATCGCGGATTTCAAGAAAAACAGCGGCCGAAGTCTGCTTTTCGGCCTGTACACCTTCTTCATCCCAATGATTCTGGGCATTCTGGCCAGCCTCTACCTGCTGAATTTCAATCTCCTGACCTCGATCCTGCTGGCCAGCATGTTCGCCTCCCACACCCTGATCACCTATCCGATCGTCAGCAAACTGGGCGTGACGAAAAACCAAGCCGTGACCATCACCGTCGGCGGGACGATGATTACCGACACCCTGGCCCTGCTCGTGCTGACCATCATCGTCGGCCTCTCGGCCGGCTCCGTAGACAACGGATTCTGGCTCCGGCTGGGCCTCTCGCTGACCCTCTTCGGCGCCATCGTGCTCCTGCTCTTCCCGCTGCTGGGGCGCTGGTTCTTCAAACGGTTCCACGACAACGTCTCGCAATATATTTTCGTACTGGTCATCGTCTTTCTCGGCGCTTTTCTGGCCGAGACCGCCGGCATCGAACCGATCATCGGCGCCTTTCTGGCCGGTCTGGCCATGAACCGGCTGATTCCGCGCACCTCGCCGCTGATGAACCGGATCGAATTCGTCGGCAACGCCATCTTCATCCCCTTCTTCCTGATCGGCGTGGGGATGCTGATCGACTACCGCGCCTTTTTCAAAGACTTCGAGACCATCAAAGTGGCGATCGTGATGACCGTCGTAGCCACCTTAGCCAAGTTTCTGGCCGCCCTGGCCACCCAGAAGAGCTTCCGCTACACCATCGACCAGCGCCGCCTGATCTTCGGACTGAGCAACGCCCAGGCCGCCGCTACCCTGGCCGCCGTGATGGTCGGCTACGGCATCGTCACCGGCCACACCGAGACCGGCGAACCGATCCGCCTGCTGAACGACAGCGTACTGAACGGGACGATTCTGATGATCCTGATTACCTGCACCATCGCGTCGTTCGCCACCCAGCGCGGCGCCGGGAACATCGCCCTGGCCGAAGCGTCGGAGAGCTCTCCCGAAGCCGACAGGAACCTGCCGCCGGAACGCATCCTGATTCCGGTCGGCTACCCCGCCACAGCCGAAGAACTGGTACAGCTGAGCGTGACGATCAAATCGAAAAGCAACCGGGACGGCCTCTACGCCCTGCACGTCGTCCCGAACGCCGCGACAACCGGAGGCGATGCCGACCGGCAGGGCCGGCGCGTGCTCGAGCGGGCCGTGATGACCGCGGCAGCCACCGACAACGAGATGCAGGAGCTGCTGCGCTACGATTCGGACATCGCCAACGCCATCGTCAGCACCCTCCACGAACAGAAGATCACCGACCTGATCCTCGGCCTCCGTCCCGAACCGGAGGGCGAACCGCCCGTGCCGTTCCCGAGCGCAACGATCGACAGCGTACTGACCCAGAACCACATCACCACGCTGATCTACAAGCCCGTCCAACCGCTTTCGACCGCCGGTCGCCTGCTGGTTTTCGTTCCCGACCGGGCCGAAAAAGAGCTGGGCTTCGCCCTCTGGATGCGCCGGGTGTGGAACATGGGGCGGAACACCCACACGAAAGTCGTTTTCTATGCCTCCGCCTCCACCCTGGCCCACATCCGGACGATTCAGACCAAAAATCCGATCGAAGCGGAGTTCCACGAATTCAACGACTGGGACGACTTCCTGATCCTGTTCCGCGACGTACGCGCCAACGACATCCTGCTGGCGGTGCTGAGCCGCAAAGGCGGCGCCTCCTATCATAAGTGCATGACTGCCGTCCCGGACTACCTGACCCGCTACGCGCCGTCGAACAGCCACATCCTGATCTACCCGCTCCAGCCGTGCGACCCACGTCACACCGATTTGAACAACCCCTCTCTGTTGATTTCGTAATCCACCGCCGATCAGCCGTCCCACACACGTTCGATTCGCCATGTCCGACCTGCTTACCCGTCAAAATGCCGTTTTTCGCCGGCTGCTGTTTCTGGGCGCCCTGATCGCCCTCGGCATCATCATTTTCCGGCAGCTGAGCTTCTTCACAGGCGCCTTTCTGGGAGCCGTCACCCTGTACGCCGTTCTGCGCCAGCCCCTGTTCCGGCTGACCGAAGAGCGCCGCTGGAGACCGTGGATCGCTTCCGTCACGCTGGTGACCATAACCTGCATCCTGCTGCTGAGCGTCGGCTACCTGATTTTCGAAGTGATCGCCACCGAGATTCCCGATCTGAAGACGGCCCAAATCATCGCCGGCATCAACCGTTCGATCGAGCATATCAACGACTGGGCCGGCTACCGGATCATTTCCGGCAGGTGGCTGGCCGAGTCCGAGGTGTTCATCCAGCGTTTCGCCTCGATGCTCATCAACACCACCTACAGTTTCACGGCCAATATCCTGATGACCGTCGTGATTCTCTACTTCATGCTGAGCGCCGGCCGCCGCATGGAAGCCGTTCTGATCCGCTACCTGCCTTTCAGCGGCCAGGGCGAGGTGCTTCTGCGACGCGAAGCGAAAACCATGATTTTCAGCAACGCCGTCGGCATTCCTGTCATTCTGTTGGCCCAAATGGTGACCTCCGGGCTGCTCTATTGGGCCACCGGTATCCCCAGCGCCCTGTTCTGGGCCTTTCTGACCGCCGTTTGCGGTCTGATTCCGATGGTAGGAACGGCCCTGGTAAGTGTTCCCTTAGGAATCTACCTACTTGCCACGGGCGCTGTCTGGCCCGGTATTTTCCTGCTGGCCGGAGCGGCACTGCTCATCGCCAACGTCGACAACGTCTGCCGGATTTTCCTGATGAAACGGGCCGCCGACACACACCCGCTTATCGTGGTCTTCGGCGTCATCGCGGGGATTCCTCTGTTCGGGTTTTGGGGAATCATCTTCGGGCCGTTGCTCCTTTCCGGTTTTCTGCTGTTGATTCGCATCTATTATGTAGAATACCGACTGCTGCCCAGCCCTCCGCCCGACACCTCCGCCGACACCGAGACTCCCCCGAAGGAATAGGCCTCTTTGCCAGCTCGGCTTGCCCCGCCCCGGGCAGCCGCAGTGGCAATGCGGGTACATTGTGGGACATCGACAACGCCGGGTATAGTTGGTCGTCCACATCCTACGATTCGGGCGACCACTACCGTAGTTTGTACTTGGATTTCAGCGTGGCGAGCCTCACCCCCGGCACCGCGGACTACCGCGGCCACGCTCTTCAGTTGCGTTGCCTCTCGGAATAAACGGAAACGCCCCGCCCCGGGCTACCGCGGCAGCGGCGAAGGGGCATTGTGGAACGTTGGCAACCACAGCTATAGCTGGTCGCTTGCAACCCGCGGAACTAACGGTATATTCTTGTACTTCGGCACGCAGCACCTCAATCCCAACCATACATACAACCGTGGGTACGGTCTTCTGTTGCGTTGCCTCTCGGAATAAACGGAGGCCGCGCGGCACTCAAAAACTGGCTGTCTATACCCCATAGTTCAACATACCACAAAAAAAATCTCCGTAAAAATCTATTTGATAGATTTTTACGGAGACCTTCTGCGGTGCGGACGAGACTCGAACTCGCGACCCCCTGCGTGACAGGCAGGTATTCTAACCAGCTGAACTACCGCACCGTACTCCGCAACCCCTCTCCGAGATTGCGGTGCAAAGATAGACATCTTTCTCGAAACTGCAAACGATTTCCCGAATTTTATTCCTCGCAGCGGAAAAACGAAAACTGCACGCTTCCGTAACTCCTTCGTTCCCAAAAGTTCGGATAATCCGAAAAATCTTTCTGAGCCGAATGCTCCAGCACAAAAATTCCCCCCTCCCGCACAAATCCCCCCTCGAAAACCAATTCCGGCAACCGCTCGACCCCCGGCATATCGTACGGCGGATCGGCAAAAACCAGATCGAAACTCTCCGTCCCCGCCATACTCTTCAGATAGACGAAAACATTGGTTTTGATGCTCTGAATCTGCCCGAAACCGAGCTCCTGCGCCGTAGCCGCGATGAAGCGCTGATGCACCGGATTCATCTCCACCGACACCACCCGCTCCGCCCCCCGCGAAGCGAACTCATAACTGATCGACCCCGTTCCCGAAAAGAGATCCAGCACCTCGACCTGCTCCAAATCATAGAGATTCTGCAACACATTGAAGAGATTCTCTTTCGCAAAATCCGTCGTCGGCCTCGCCCTGAAATTGCGCGGCGGCACAATCTGCCGTCGCCTGCGGACACCCCCTACAATACGCATAGCTCCCTGACCCGTTGATGATTATAAAACTTCACCTCCCGAGCATCCACCTCGCCGAAATAGCGGGCGAAAAACTCCTGCAACCTCCCGACCCCCTCGCCTGTCAAGACGATCCGGTAGGTCGTAAACCCGTCGTTTTTCAGCAGCTTCTGCACATAGTAGAGCAACTCCTCCGGCGTGTCGACCCGCATCGTCTCGGCCGCATACAACCCCTGATGCGAGACCGTCACATGCGCCACCTCGCCGTCCAGCACCACCTGCACACAATCGTTCGGCGTCGCCTCCAGCTCCAGCAGGAGCGGATGGTAGAACAAGGCCGCCGGATAAAGCTGCAGCAAGACCGCCGCAATCCCCGAATCGACCTGCCACACCGCCGCCGCCTGCGACGAGATCAGGTTGTTCGACAAGGTGGTCATCCCCGGCACATACATATTGGCCGCCGTCAGATACTGTTCCGCCCGCTCCGGTTCGAAGAGCGGCTGGGGCACCAGCAGGACGTTATCCGTCGCACACCCCACGAACACCCTCCTGAGCGGCGGAGTCGCCGCCGTCAGCATCGGTTCCTGAGCCAGAATAGAGGCCATATCGGTCTCGCGATAAGCCGCCGCCCGCACGATCGCATCCCGGGCATCGACCCCTCCTCCCTCGACCGCCTCTCCGACATCGAAGACCACAAAAGAAAATCCATTCAGACCGATCTGAATGGATAATTCTCTGCTTCTCAAATGATTCCGCGCTACGTCCCGCATGGAATAATGAAAAAATTGAGATGAAGGGCGACTCGTGAAAAGCCGCCCGAATAAGAAGGACAACCGCCTTCGAAAACAGCATCTACTCCCAGTTCCCCGCCTCGTTGGTGGTAGCAGTCAGCGACCCCACCTTCAAACCGTCCGCCCGGCTCAGCGTATTCACCTGATAGTCGCGGAAGTTGATCAGCTCCTGTTTGTCCAAATCGCCCAGGAAGGTCGGATATTGCGCAAAAACCTCCACCACCGGCACCACCACCTTGGATTCGGTTTCGATCGACGCGGTATCCATCGCAAACTGCTGCAATTCGCCCGTCGCCTCGATCGAGAAGGGGATGTAGCGCAGGTTATTGAAATCCCCGCCCAGCGTATAGAACTGCACGGTATCCTTCACCGCCACCCGGAACTTCTCGCGCCGCACCTGTCCCAAAGCCATCGCCAGCGAGTCGTCCTCCGAACCGATGGCCCGTTCGAGCACCAGCGAGTCGTGTTCGACAAAAGCGATCAGCGAGTCGAAGTTCGGCGTAAACTTCATGTATTTCGCCCGGTAAGCGCGCTGCGCCTCGCGCACATCCTTCAAGCGTTCCACCACCTGCGCTTCGCGTTCCTTGCGAATACGTTCGAACTCCAGCGGCGTGTTGAACAACGAATAGAGCCACCACACCAGTGCCGCGATCGCTGCCAGCAAAAGGACCTGAAGTAGAATTTTTTTCATCTTATGATTTTAGTTTTTAAGTTTGTTTGCGGTTAGCAGCAAAGTCCGACCGTTCGAAACACCCCGAAATTCATGTCTCTGAGCCGTCATATTGCGTCCCAAATATACAGTAATTTTGCATTCGAACCAACAGCCGAGCAAAAAAAGTTGATCGACGCGCTGGGCGACTACCTCGCCTCGAGCGACGAGAGCGCCGTTTTTCTGATCAACGGATACGCCGGCACCGGGAAGACGACCGTCATCGGCGCGCTGGTGCGGACACTCCGCCAGCTGGAGCTCGCGTGCGTGCTGATGGCCCCCACCGGACGGGCGGCGAAGGTCATGGGCCGATATGCCGGCGCCGAAGCGCACACGATCCACAAGACCATCTACCGCGAACGGACGGCCGGCGGCGCCGAGGGTTCGAAATTCGACCTGAATTTCAACAAATCGACCGACACCCTGTACATCGTGGACGAAGCCTCGATGCTGACCGGCCGTCCGGCCTCCGCCGGAGGCGAGGCGACCCTCTTCGGCTCCGGCGACCTGATCGACGACATGTTCGACTACATCCGACAGGGGCGGAACAACAAAATCATCCTCGTGGGCGACCAGGCCCAGCTGCCTCCGGTCGGCTACGCCGTTTCGCCGGCCCTGAGCCCGGAGTACATGGCGCGCTACGGCACCGTGTGGAACCACACTCTCTCCGAAGTGGTGCGCCAGCAGAGCGACTCGGGGATTCTGCACAACGCCACCCTGATCCGCCGCCTGATCGAAACCGGCACGGCCGGCATCCCGCAGTTCGACCTCCGCTTTCCGGACATCGTGCGGATCGACAGCCGCGAGCTGATCGACGAGATCGACACCTGCTACGGCCGCTACGGCCAGTCGGAGACAGCCGTCATCTCGCGTTCCAACAAGCGGGCCAACCACTACAACCAGGGCATCCGGCAGACGATACTGGACTACGACGAAGAGATCGGTTCGGGCGACATGCTGATGGTCGTCAAGAACAACTACCACTACGTGGAGCTCGACCCGGAGGCGCGGATGGACTTCATCGCCAACGGCGACATCGCGCGCGTGCACCGCATCTACCGGACGCGGGAGAAATACGGTTTCCACTTCGCCTACGCCGAGCTGGAGTTCCCCGACTACGACGACTACCGGCTGGAGTGCTGGCTGCTGTTGGACGTGCTACACAGCCCCGCCCCGTCGCTGAGCCGCGAGCAGCAGTCGCGGCTCTTTCTGGCCGTTGAAAAGGAATATGCCGACATCACCCAGAAAGGGAAACGGTACAAGGCGGTGATGGCGGACGAATTCTACTGCGCCCTTCAGGTGAAGTTCGCCTATGCGATCACCTGCCACAAGGCACAGGGGGGCCAGTGGTCGGCGATTTTTCTGGACATCGTCCTCTTCGGCGAGGAGCCCATGACCCTGGAGCTGCTGCGCTGGCTCTATACCGCCGTCACCCGGGCCACCGAGCGGCTCTATCTGGTCAACTACGACGACCGTTTTTTCCCGGAATCGGAAGAGGAGTGAACCGCGAAATACCCCCTGTATAAAAGAGGTCACCCCATGTGTGTAATCCACATGGGGTGACCGGTCAATGACAAGAGGGCCCGCAAATCACTCCTCCGACAGCTCCGAGATAAACTCCGGCGCCACCGGCCCCGTCAGCCACACGCCGTTCGAAGCCCGATAAAACACCCCGCCTTTCCCCCGCACCGCTCCGGTATCGATCACCAGCACGATCGGCCGCCCGTGCCGTTCTCCGACCTTCCGAGCCTCCTCGACCGTCGCCGAAAGGTGGACATAATTCCGGCTCATCGGCTTCAGTCCCTCCGCGAGCACCGCCTCCCGGAACCGCGAAGCCGTACCGTGATACAGCACCTCCGGCGGCACCACCTCTTCCAATCCCAGTTCCACCGGAATCGAATGTCCCTGTCGGGCCCGCACCGCGAGCCGGTCGTCCGAAAATTCGTACCGGTTCTTCGGATCCGTAGTCACGATCTCTTCCAGCTCCGCCACCGAGTAGCCGTGCTCCTCGACCAAAACACGAACTCCCACCCATCCGAACTCGTCGGGCAGGCGGGAGTGTCTCAGCAGGTAAGCGAGCTGTTTGGAACGTTCGATCATATCTCTTTTCCCACTCATTCCAAACCTCTCCTTTGTTATTCAGCCCCTTCACGCACGCCCCTGTGAGGCGTCCCGTAAGAGAGCTCTATTTCACCAATTTCTTTTCCTTGATTCTGGCCTTCTTACCGGTCAGGTTACGCAGATAGAAGATTCTCGCCCTGCGCACCACCCCGACTTTGTTGAGTTCGATCTTGCTGATCGTCGGCGAGTAAACCGGGAAGATACGTTCCACCCCGATCCCGTCCGAGATTTTGCGGATCGTAAAGGTTTCGGTCGCCCCCGCGCCTCTCCGCTGGAGCACCACGCCGCGGAAATTCTGCAGGCGTTCCTTGTTTCCTTCGCGGATTTTGATCGTTACGGTGACCGTGTCTCCCGCCTTGAAATTAGGGACTTCGGCCGTCTCCTGTTTGAAAGCCTCCTGGGCTACTGCAATCAGATTGTTCTTCATCGTTGAACTGAATCTAAAAGGGGTTAAAGTGCGGAATATTACGGTTCCGTAATGAGCGGTCATCCTCCCCGCCGGGGGAGACAAACGGAGTCACTGCCCCGTTATCCGAACACCGCCCGCCGCAAGAGATTCCTGCACAAAATTCGGCGCAAAAGTAAAGATAAAAAGCCAACCGGCCAAATTTTCCCGGCGTTTTTCTCTCCGCCCGGAGGAGAAAGCGCCTCACCGGCCGCCTGCCCTCTCCGTTCCCTCCGGAATTTCACTCCTGCCGTCACGTTCTTCCGACAATATTTGGTAATTTTATCCCCGCATATCAAACGAACCCATCAAGCATGTCAGCAACCGCAAGACCCCTGATCTTCGTCACCAACGACGACGGCGTACAGGCCGCCGGCATCGCCGCCCTGATGCGTCTGGCCGCCGAGTTCGGCGACGTGGTCGTCGTGGCGCCGAACGAGAGCTACTCCGGCATGTCGCACTCCATCACCATGCAGCGCCCGCTGTTCGTCAGCGCCGTCAGCAGCGAACCGGGGCTCGACGTCTACTCCTGCACCGGCACCCCCGTAGACTGCGTGAAAATCGGTTTCGACGAGATTCTGCACGACCGCCGTCCCGACCTCGTCCTTTCGGGCATCAACCACGGCTCGAACGCCAACGTCAGCGTCATCTACTCCGGCACGATGGGCGCCGCCACCGAAGCCGCCCTGTACGGCCTCCCGTCGATCGGCTTCTCGCTCACCGACCACTCGCCGGTCGCCGACTTCACGGCAGCCGTACACTATGCCCGCCGGATCATCGGCCAGGTGCTGGACTTGCCCGCAGAACAGCTGGCCGGGCTGTGCCTGAATGTCAACGTGCCGGACATCCCGCTCTCCGAGATCAAAGGAGTCCGAGTCTGCCGCCAGACCCGCGGCAACTGGCGCGAAGAGTTCGTCCACCGCACCGACCCGCAGAACCGCGACTACTACTGGATGTCCGGCCGGTTCTACAACTTCGAAACCGACGCGACGGACACGGACGAATGGGCCCTCCGCCACGGCTACGTGGCGATCGTCCCGGTCCAGATGGACCTGACGGACTATGTCCGGCTCGACCCCCTCCGCCGACACCTCGACAACGGACAACAACAATAATCGACGATGAACTGGATCCTTCTCATCATAGCCGGTCTCTTCGAAGCCGGTTTCGCCTTCTGCCTGGGGAAGATGAAAACCGTCAGCGGCACGGCTTATTACCTGTGGGGCAGCGGTTTTCTGCTCTCGCTCATCCTGAGTATGGTTCTGCTGGCCCAGGCCGCCCGCACCCTGTCGATCGGCACCGCCTATCCGGTCTGGACAGGCATCGGCGCCGTCGGGACCGTCGTGCTCGGCATCCTATTTCTGAACGAGCCGGTCACCGTCGCCCGGATCGTCTTCATCACCCTGCTGATCGCCTCCATCATCGGCCTGAAAATCGCCGGGTGAGACCCATCGGGGGCAACGGCTACCCTCCGCCAGCCAGCGCTTTCATCCGACATATCCGCCCGCCCCGGGCTACCGCGATGCGGGTAACGAAGGACGATTGGGCGCGCTGAACCTCGCCGGCGGCCACGGAGCCAGCTGGGCCTCTACGGCCAACGGCACCAACGGTTTCTACCTGTATTTCCACCCGACCATACTCAATCCCGGCCGCATGATCTACCGTGCCTACGGCTTTCAATTGCGTTGCCTCTCGGAATAAACAGGAACGACACAGCGCAGGACAGCACCTTAAAAGAAAAAAGAACCTAACATAAAAACCCGATGATCACACACGACACCCTCTTCCGCGTACCCTACGGCGACGTAGACCGCATGGGCTTCCTCTACCACTCCCACTACGTCGAGCTGTTTGACATGGGCCGCACCGAGCTGATGCGCAGCATCGGGCTTCCGAACGCCGAAATCGAAGCGGACGGCGTGATGCTCCCCGTCCTGAAAGTCGAAGTCAACTACCGGAACCCCGCCTACTACGACGACCTGCTCACCATACGCACCACCCTGCGCGAGATGCCCGGCGTGAAGATCCGCTTCGACTACGAAGTCTTCCGCGCGGACGGCGACCGGATCACCACCGGCTCCGTGACCCTCGCCTTCATGCACGCCGACACGAAGACCGCCTGCCGGCCGCCGCAGCGATTATTGGAAAAACTCGCACCTTTTTTCCGCTAAGCTGCCCCTCGGATTCGACAAAAAGCATTACCTTTGCCAAAATTTATTAACCGGAACTCATTATGTCGTTCATAGATGAAAAAATCGTCGCCGAAGGCCTGACATTCGACGACGTGCTTCTCGTTCCCGCCTATTCCGAAGTCCTGCCCCGCGAAGTGAAAGTCGCCTCGCGATTTTCGCGCCGCGTGCCGATCAACACCCCGATCGTTTCGGCCGCCATGGATACCGTGACCGAAGCCGAACTGGCCATCGCCATCGCCCGGCAAGGCGGGATCGGCGTGATCCACAAGAACATGTCCATCGAAGCCCAGGCCCATCAGGTGCGCAAAGTGAAACGGGCCGAAAACGGGATGATCTACGACCCGATCACCATCAAGGCCGACGGAACGGTGGGCGAAGCCAAAACTCTGATGCACGACAACAAGATCGGCGGGATTCCGGTGATCGACGACAACCGCAAACTGATCGGGATCGTCACCAACCGCGACCTGCGGTTCCAGACCGACGCCTCCAAGAAAATCAGCGAGGTGATGACCCGAGACAACCTCGTGACGACCCACAACCCCGACCTGAACGAAGCCGCCAAGATCCTGCTGAACAACAAGATCGAGAAACTGCCGGTGATCGACGACGCGGGGAGACTCGTCGGCCTGCTGACCTACAAAGACATTACGAAAGTACAAGACAACCCGAACGCCGCGAAAGATTCCAAAGGCCGGCTGCGCGTGGCGGCGGGCGTCGGCGTCACCCACGACACCATGGAACGCGTGGCGGCACTCTATGAAGCCGGGGCGGATGCCATCGTGATCGACACCGCACACGGTCACTCGCGCGGCGTGATCGAAAAGCTCAAGGAGGTAAAAGCCAAATACCCCGATCTGGACGTCGTCGTCGGCAACATCGCCACGGCCGAGGCCGCCAAGATGCTGGTAGCCGCCGGCGCAGACGGAGTGAAAGTCGGTATCGGGCCGGGTTCCATCTGTACGACCCGGATCATCGCCGGCGTCGGCGTACCGCAGCTCAATGCCGTTTACGACGTAGCATCGGCCTTGAAAGGCAGCGACGTTCCCGTGATTGCAGACGGCGGGATCCGGTATACGGGCGATATCGTCAAGGCGATTGCCGCCGGGGCGGATTGCGTGATGGCCGGTTCGATGTTCGCCGGCGTCGAAGAATCGCCGGGAGAGACCGTCATTTTCAACGGCCGTAAGTTCAAGACCTACCGCGGGATGGGTTCCTTGGAAGCGATGCAGAAAGGCTCGAAAGACCGCTACTTCCAAGACGCCGAAGACGATGTGAAGAAGCTGGTTCCGGAAGGAATCGCAGCACGCGTACCGTACAAAGGACAACTCGCAGAGGTGATTTATCAGATTATCGGCGGGTTGCGTGCCGGAATGGGCTATTGCGGCGCAAAAGACATCGAAGCGTTGAAAGGCGCCAAGTTCGTCCGGATCACGGCATCGGGGATGCAGGAGAGCCATCCGCACGACGTGACCATCACGCGCGAAGCACCGAATTACAGCCGACAGGATTAATATCGGCCTGCAAGGCTGTATTTATTCTTCATGTAAAAAGAGCATTCCCTTGATTTTAAAGCGGAATGCTCTTTTCTTGTCTCTTTACCTCTGCTATTCCCATCTCTCATTTTCCTTCTCCCCACCCCGGGCTACCACGACATCGACAAAGGCGTGTTGTGGAGCATCGGTAGCAACGGGCACAGCTGGGCTTCTACAGCCTGCGATCTCTACGGCATGTACTTGGGCTACAGCGCGACGATACTCGATCCCAGTAGCGCGTCGCATCGTGCCTACGGTTTTCAGTTGCGTTGCCTCTCGGAATAAACGGGGGCGGACACGGCCGCAGCGAAACGCAAGTTTCGCCCGTCCACGGGACGTGGGGCCCGGCCGGCCCGAGGCCAGTTCCATCCGGGGCAAAGCTCGAATCGCGCGCCGCCGCTTTAATAGGGGAATCGTCAAAATGTGTTAGCACATTTTGACAAGATTTCCCAAGGCGCGCGGA
>NZ_CAJTMN010000042.1 GCF_910577125.1 uncultured Rikenella sp. | reverse complement strand
TCGATTTTGCTCACCGCAAAACGAGTGAAATCCCTCTTTACGCGGGCGGGCGACGGATTTTTTGCACGCCTGAAAAGGCAGCGGCACGCATTAGTTTGAGGGTACTGTTCTCGTTGGCTTACGCGTTGCCTTCGGCTTCCTCGTGCTACCTCGGCAAAGCCCACAAGTGGTCTCTGCCCTCAGTACGCTACTCGGTTCCTCCTCGCCGCTCGGCAATTTGCAAACTGCGTTTGCATTGCGCTCGCTGGCAGCGTCGGTTGTGAACAAAGAGAACCAGAAAAACTTTATGATAGCTACGCTACGCCTCAGGATCCGCAATCCTTAAACTTCATCGTGCAGTGGAGCAACCCAAGTTTCGTCGAAACAGCCTCTCTTACAGAACCAAATACCAAAAAAGAAAACGGGTTCTTTCCCGAAACCGAGAAAGAACCCGTATAAATTAACGTATCCGTCAAAGTCTTGAACCAGACTACATCGGATCCGCCATATTCTGAATCGGTTTGTGGTATTCGCCCGACTCCAGCTTTCCGCGGCAAGCCTTGAAGGCATTCAGCGTATATTCCACGTCTTCGAGTGTATGCACCGCCGTCGGAATAATCCGGAGGATGATTTCCCCCTTCGGAATCACCGGATAGACCACTACCGAACAGAACAGGTTGTGGTTTTCGCGCAAGTCCACCACGATATTCGTGGCATCTTCCACCCCGCCTTTCATATAGACCGGTGTCACCGGCGACTGCGTCACGCCGATGTCGAATCCGGCATCCACGAACCCTTTCTGCAACGCCCGCACGATCGTCCACAACTTTTCGCGATACTCCGGATGCTCCTGAATCAGGTCAAGACGCTTCATCGCCCCCTTGACCATCGGCATCGGCAGCGATTTGGCGTAGAGCTGCGACCGCATGTTGTAGCGCAGGAAGTTGACGATATCCGGATCCGACGCCACGAAAGCCCCGATCCCGGCGAACGATTTGGCGAAGGTACCGAAGTGCACGTCGATCTGATCCGCTACGCCGAAATGTTCCGGCGTCCCGGCTCCGGTCTTGCCCATCGTTCCCAACCCGTGTGCGTCGTCCACCAGAATCCGGAAATCGAAGTCCTTTTTCATGGCCACGATCTCGTCCAGCTTACCCAGGTCGCCTTTCATCCCGAAAACGCCTTCGGTGATCAGCAGCACGCCGCCGCCCTGCTGCCGGGCGAGTTTCGTCGCCCGTTCGAGCATCAGCCGACATTTCGCCATGTCGTTGTGGTGGTACACGAACCGTTTCCCGCCCTTGGCCTTGTGAATCAGCAGCCCGTCGATAATGCAGGCGTGCGCTTCCGAGTCATAAACGATCACGTCTTTGGCGGTTGCCAGACAGTCGATGATCGAGACCATCCCCTGGTAGCCGAAGTTGAGCAGGAAGGCGTCCGGTTTGCCGACGAAAGCGGCCAGCCGGCGTTCGAGTTCTTCGTGGTATTTGGTCTGCCCGCTCATCATCCGGGCTCCCATCGGGGCAGCCATCCCGAATTCGCGGGCGGCTTCGGCATCGGCAGCCATCACTTCCGGGTGGTTGGCCAGTCCGAGGTAGTTATTGAGGCTCCAGTTGAGCATCATTTTGCCGCGAAAGACCATCCGCGGGCCGATAGGCCCTTCGAGTTTCGGGAAGGAGTAGTAGCCGTGGCTCAGTTTCTGATACTGGCCGATAGGGCCGCCGGCGTCTTGTTTGATGCGTTCGAAAATATCCACTGTATGTCGATTTTAGAATGATGACGGATAAAAGACGCGTCAAAGGTACGCTTTTTTCCGTTCGGGAGTCCGGACGGAGGGTAAGTATAAAATCGTATTTTGGGAATTCCGATCCGCACAGAGGCGGTTTTCACCGCTGCGGACGTCCAAAAGGATCGGCAGTTCGAAAAGGTCGTCCCGCCCCGGGCTACCGCAACGGACATATGGGCAGTTCTGCAGGTAGCGGCCTTTATGGATATAGTTGGTCTTCTGTTATCAATAGTATCAGCAGCCTTCATCTGGGATTTGGCACGACATACGTCCGCCCTTGTGACACGAATTACCGTGCCCACGGTCATCAGTTGCGTTGCCTCTCGGAATAAACGGGGGCAGAGGCTGCCTTAGCGATGCGCAAGCATCGCTCCGTCCCGCCAGGGCGCCCACCGGGCGTTTTATTAGAGTTCTCTTGGCCTTATTAGCCCGACGCCTACCGCGAAGGGCAGTTCTATCCTGTTAGGGTAGAGGCGGCCTATTGGGAGTGCGGCACGCACCGCCCGCCCGCTTAAAAGCGGGCGGGCGACGGGAACAAATTTTTCCGCGCGCCTTGGGCGATTCATTCTGTTTCGGCTCATCGCCGAAACAGTTGAATCGCCTTTTAAGGCGTCGGCGCGCGGTCGAGCTTCGACTGGCCTCGGGCCGGCCGGGCCCCGCGTGCCCGCGGTGGGCAGATGGCTGGGTCGGCCCAAATCTTTGTCCGTCTCTGTTCGCGCGCCGAGCGATTCAACTTTTTTAAGCGGCGGCGCACAATGCCTTCAGCCGCCACCTGGCAACAATCTAAAACTACTGAGCGACAAAAACATAGGTGATCGTTCCCCGCTGCCGATCCGCCGCATTGGCATCCGCATTGAACCGCGACGCCCGAGCCGCCTGCACTGCCCGTTCCGCGATGCAATCTCCCGGCGAAGCCTGCTCCACCGCCGCACTCGTCACCTCGCCCTCCCGGTTCACCGTGATCCCGACAACCACCGTCCCCCCTTCGCGACACTGATAAGCCGGCACATGCAAATAGGTCGCATACCGCCCCGCCAGATTATACGACACCGTCACATTCCCCTGCACCTTGACCGTCCGATGCTCGGAACCGCCCTCCAGCTTGACCTGCGACGAGGCAGATTTCGGCATCCGGCTCCGTTTCGACATCTCGGCCAACTCGTCCATCCCCGACCGGAATGCCTGCTGACCGGCTTCCAGCTCCCGCTGCACCCGTTCCGCCTCCTCCATCAACTGATCCACCCGCGTCCCCCGGTCGTCCCGCAACGAAGCGTCCATCTTCGCATTCTGATCCGAAATCCGGTTCGAAACCGGTTCGTAATTCGCCTCCAGCCGTCGAATCGGCTCCGGTTTCGACTCTTCCGGTTCCGGTTTCGGCAGCTCCGGCTCGTTCGGGTCGACCAGATCGATGTACATCGTAGTCGTCGGATTTTCGAGCACCACGATTTTATAGGAAACGAAAAGAATCGCCGCGATCAAATAGAGCACCACCGTCACCAGCAGTCCGACCCGGTGGCGATAGACCCATTCGCCCGCATCCGTCCGCCGGCGGCGGGAATCGAACGGCAGCGCGATCCGCTCCCGCCGCATGCCGTCCGCCGGTGACCGGCGCGGAGCAGAGGGAGGAGGCGTTGTTCCCGGCCCCCGTTTCGCCGTCCGGGAAAGACGCGGCGGAGCCGTCTCGCGGGAAACACGGCCCGGCCGTTCTGTCGGAGTTTTATTTGGAGGTGTAGCCATCTGAGGGCAAAGTTAAACATTAATACCGTAATTTCTTCCTGTCCCCCCCTGACCCTCCGTCCGCTCCGAACGGAAAACGACGCCCCGCATCCCGCCGGCATCTCGCGCGCAGCATTTAGCGTTTTCTTCTTCTTTCTGTCATATTTCTGAAACATCGCCCCTCTACTTTCGCAATGAAATCCTAACAATCCATACCAATTTTATGAGACACATTTTACGATTGTTTTTTCTGATCCTCTGCGTGGCCGGCCAGCTCCCGGCCCGGGCCGACGAAAAGGCCGAAACATCGGAAAAACACGGAGCCGTACGCGGTCGAATCATCGACTCCGAGAAACAGGCCCTGCCGGGCGCCTCCGTCTACATCGAAACGCTGCACACGGGCATCGTCAGCGACGTGAACGGCTTCTACACGCTCGCCAACCTCGAACCCGGCACGTACACCGTCAAAGTCACCTACGTCGGATACCAGCCCGTCGAACAGAAAGTGCTCGTCTCCGCAGGCCATACACTGGAAAAGACCTTCGTGCTGACAGCGGCCCTCGAGACCCAGGAGGTCGTGGTGAAAGGCACCTTCTCCGGGCAGCGGCGGGCGATCAATTCGCAGAAGAACAAAATGGGCATCACGAACGTCGTTTCTGCGGATCAGGTAGGCAAATTCCCCGACTCGAACATCGGCGACGCACTCAAGCGCATCTCGGGCATCAACGTGCAGTACGACCAGGGCGAGGCGCGCTTCGGACAGGTGCGGGGCACCAGCGCCGACCTGAGCTCCGTCACCATCAACGGCGACCGCGTCCCGTCGGCCGAGGGCGACACGCGTAACGTCCAGCTCGACCTGATCCCGGCCGACATGATCCAGACCATCGAGGTCAACAAAGTCGTGACCTCCGACATGGACGGAGACGCCATCGGCGGGAGCATCAACCTGGTGACCAAAAGCTCGCCTTTCCGGCGTTTCTTCAACGCCACGGCCGGAAGCGGATACAACTGGGTGAGCCGGAAAGCACAGCTCAATCTGGGGCTGACCTACGGCGACCGGTTCTTCGGAGACCGTCTGGGGCTGGTGCTCGCCGCCTCCTACCAGAACGCCCCCTCCGGCTCGTACGACACGGAGTTCGCCTGGGAACAGGACGACAACGGTCAGGCCTACGTGAACGACTACCAGATTCGCCAGTACTATGTCACCCGCGAACGCCAGAGCTACTCCGCCGCGCTGGATTACACCATCGACGCCAACCACAAGCTCACGTTCAAGGGGATCTTCAACAACCGCAACGACTGGGAGAACCGCTACCGCACGACGCTGAAAGATCTGGACACGGACGGAGAGGCCACCGTGCGCGTGCAGACCAAGGCCGGGACGCCCGACAACCGCAACGCCCGTCTGGAACGGCAGCGCACGATGGATTTCGCGCTGGGCGGCGAACACCTGTTCGGAGCACTCGGCATGGACTGGCATGCCGGCTATGCCTGCGCTTCGGAGAGACGTCCCAACGAACGGTACCTCGACTTCGGGCTGAAGAAACAGCTGTTCGACGTCGACCTGAGCGATACGCGCCGGCCCTTCGCCACCCCCAAAGCCGGCTACACCATGACACTCGACGACCGGTTCAGTCTGAAAGAGCTGACCGAACAACAGGAAGATATCACCGAACGAGACCTGAAACTAGCCGTCGATTTCAAGCTGCCGTTTCAGAACGGCAACAAGCTGCGCTTCGGGGCGAAGATAACGCGCAAGAGCAAAGAAAAGGAGATCGATTTCTATGAATACACGCCGTTGGACGAGGATGCCTTTCTGGCCAACAGCCTGATGCACACCGTCGACCAGACCAATCGCCGCTTCATGCCCGATCCCAAATACCACGCCGGCGTGTTTGCCTCCAAACAGTACGTCGGTTCGCTCGCCCTGAACGACCCGTCGCTGTTCGAGGGCGAACGGGTGCAGGAGGAGCTGGCCTCCAACTTCGACGCCCGCGAAACCGTCACCTCCGGCTACGTCCGCTTCGACTCCCGCCTGACGTCCGACCTCGAACTGGCCGCCGGGCTGCGGCTGGAACACACCGGGCTGTCGTACGTCGGATGCACGTACGATGCCGACGAGGATCTGACCTCTCCGTCCGAACGCCGTACCAACCGGTATATCAACTTTCTCCCCTCGATCCTGTTGAAATGGAATGTCAGCGACGATTTCAAAGTGCGCGGGGCCTTCACGCAGACCCTCGCGCGGCCCAAATACTCCGCCCTGGTGCCCAGCGTGAACATCAAACGCTCGGACGACGAGATCGTTCTCGGGAACTCCGACCTGAAACCCACCGTCTCTTATAACTTCGACCTTTCGGCCGAATACTACTTCCGGAGCGTCGGGCTCGTCAGCGTCGGCATGTTCTATAAGAAGATCGACGACTTCATCGTGGATGTGGCGGCCAACAACGTGGAATATCAGGGACATGTCTATCGGCGTTTCACCCAGCCGCAGAATGCCGGCAACGCCGATCTGTTCGGGGTGGAGGTGACCTATCAGCGTGATTTCGGGTTCATCTCGCCGGCCCTGAAGTGTCTGGGCTTCTACGGCACCTATACTTATGTCCGCTCCCGGGTGAAGGAGTTCCATTTCGAGGGGCGCGAACACGAGAAAGGCCTCTCTCTGCCCGGATCGCCCGCCCATACGGCCAACCTCTCGCTCTATTTCGAGAAAAAGGGCTTCAACCTGCGTCTCTCCTATAACTTCGCCTCCGACTTCATCGACGAACTGGGCGAAAGCGCTTTCTACGACCGCTACTACGACCGGGTGAGCTATCTGGATCTGAATGCCGGCTACACGTTCGGGCGGAAGTTCAAGACCACGTTCTATGCCGAGGCGAACAACCTCCTCAACCAGCCGCTGCGTTACTATCAGGGAACGCGAGACCGCACCATGCAGGCCGAATACTACGGTGTGCGGGTGAATGCGGGGATAAAGATCGCTTTCTGACCGCACCCGAAACATCACACTCCAAAACAAATCCATAAAGAACCATGAAAAGAGCGTTTTTTCTGCTGTTGATCGGTATCGCGAGCCGGTTCGCTTCGGCGCAAATCCAGGATTACAGCATTTTCGACAAGAGACTCAATTTCTATGTAGCCAACGACCTGGGCCGCAACGGTTACTACGACCAGAAACCCATCGCCGAACGGATGGGCGCGATGGCCGAAGAGATCGGCCCGGAGTTCGTGCTCGCCACGGGCGACATCCACCATTTCGAGGGGGTGCAGAGCGTCGCCGACCCGTTGTGGATGACCAACTACGAGTCGATCTACGCCCATCCGGAGCTGATGATCGAGTGGTTCCCGCTCCTCGGCAACCACGAGTACCGGGGCAATACGCAGGCCGTGATCGACTATTCGGCCGTCAGCCGCCGATGGACGATGCCGGCCCGGTATTACACCCGCTCCTTTAAGAAGAAAGAGGTCACCCTCTGTGTCGTCTGGATCGACACCACGCCCCTGATCGACAAATACCGCAACGAGAGCGACCAGTATCCCGACGCTGCCGAACAGGAGATCGACAGGCAGCTCGTCTGGATCGATTCCGTCCTCGCGGCCGCGACCGAGGATTGGATCATCGTGGCGGGACACCACCCGATCTATGCCGAGACACCGAAAGAGGCCACCGAGCGCACCGATCTGCAGACCCGTCTCGACCCGATCCTGCGGCGGCACCGGGTGGACATGTACATCAACGGCCATATCCACAATTTCCAACACCTCCGCGTGCCGGGCAGCGACATCGACTACGTGACCAACTCCGCCGGCTCGCTCAGCCGCCCGGCGAAACCCGTCGAAGGGAGCCGGTTTTGCAGCTCCGAGCCGGGTTTCTCGGTCGTCTCGGCCGACAAGAAGACACTCCGGCTGCACATGATCGACAAACTCGGGAATATCCTCTATACGATCACCCGGAACAAATAGCAGAGCCCTCCGGATCCATCCGCGGAGCCAGGGAACCGTTTTAACCGCATCCACCGGTTAAAACGGTTTTTTCATGCTCCGCCCACCCGCTCCTCCGGAGGATTTAAACCGCTCATTTACAACCTTATTACATCAACCCGCCCGATCTTTCGTTTTTTTTCCTATCTTTGCCGCAATAAACGAACCGAAACGATGACGGACAAACAACAAACGCTTGCAAGCGCCTGCTCTTTCTCCGGGAAAGGCCTGCATACGGGCGCGACCGTAAACCTGACGATTCAGCCGGCGGGAGAAGGACACGGAATCAAATTCTGCCGGACGGACCTCGACGGACGGCCGACGATCGATGCGGTGGCGGAAAACGTGGCGCAGACTTCGCGCAGCACGGTACTGAAGAAGGGCGACGCGACGGTCTCGACGGTCGAACACCTGATGGCGGCGCTGTGGGGGTGCGGCGTGGACAACGCATTGGTGGAGGTGGACGGCGGCGAGGTGCCCATCGCGGACGGTTCGGCCATGCCGTGGGTGAAACTCATCCGGCAGGCGGGGATCACGGAGCAGACTCAAAAACGGAAATACTACGAAATCTCGGAAAAAACCGTCCTCAGCTCCGGGGAGAACAACGCGACGGAGATCATCGCCTATCCGGACGACGAATTTTCGGCGGTCGTGAACGTCGATTTCGGCTCCAAGGTGGTGGGACAACAGTATGCTGTATTCGCCGATGGCGACGAATTCGCAGAGACGGTGGCGCCGAGCAGAACGTTCGTCTTCCTGCACGAAATCGAGCCGCTGATCCAGAACAATATGATCAAGGGGGGGGATTTGGACAACGCCATCGTGATCGTCGAACAGCCGGTATCGGCGGACAAGGCGGCGCAGATCGGCAAACTGTTCGGACGCGAGGGGATTTCAGCGGATCGGCAGGGATATCTCAACAACCTCGATCTGCACTTCAACAACGAAATCGCGCGGCACAAGCTGCTCGATCTGCTGGGCGACCTGGCGTTGGTGGGGATGAGACTCAAAGGGCGGATTTTCGCCACCCGGCCGGGACACAAAGCCAATACGGAGTTCGCCAAACTGCTGCGGAAGCACATCAAACGCGACGCCGACAAACCGACCTTCAAATACAACCCGAACATCGAGCCGCTGTACGACATCAACCAGATCAAAGCGATGCTGCCGCACCGGCCGCCGTTCCTGCTGGTGGACAAGATCATCCACATCACGGACGAATCGGTGGTGGGGATCAAGAACGTGACGATGAACGAACCGTTCTTCGTGGGACACTTCCCCGACGAACCGGTGATGCCGGGGGTGCTGATCGTCGAAGCGATGGCGCAGTGCGGCGGGATTCTGGCACTGAGCACGGTGCCGGATCCGGAAAACTACTCGACCTACTTCATGACGATCGACGGGGTGAAATACCGGCAGAAGGTGGTGCCGGGGGATACGCTCCAGTTCGAACTGCACCTCTCGGAACCGATCCGGCGCGGGATCGTCAAAATGGACGCACGGGCGTACGTGCGGGGAACGCTGGCGACGGAAGCCTCGCTGATGGCGCTCGTGACCAAGAACAAATAATCGGACACTCTTTCTTTACACTTTATGATACATCCTCTGGCCTATGTCCATCCGGACGCGAAACTGGGCGCAAATGTGACCGTAGAGCCTTTTGCATACATCGCCGGCAAGGTGACCGTCGGAGACGGCACATGGATCGGGCCGAACGCGGTAATTAACGACGGGGCGGTGATCGGCCGCGACTGTAAGATATTCAGCGGAGCAGTGATTGCCGGCATTCCGCAGGACCTCAAATTCAGGGGAGAGGAGACTACGGCCGTCATCGGCGACCGGACGATGATCCGCGAATGCGCCACGGTCAACCGGGGAACGGCGGCGAAGAATACGACGATCGTGGGGAGCGACACGCTGATCATGGCCTATGCGCATGTGGGACACGACTGCGTGGTAGGCGACCACTGCATTCTGGCCAACAACGTTTCGCTGGCCGGAGAGGTCGAGCTGGACGACTGGGTCATTCTCGGAGGGCATACGGCCATCCACCAGTTCTGCCGCGTCGGGAAACACGCCATGACCAGCGGCGGGACGATGGTCGGCAAGGACATTCCGCCTTTCATCAAGGCGGCGCACTATCCGGCATCGTACGTGGGGGTAAACACCATCGGGCTGCGGCGGAGAGGGTTCGACGCCAAGCAGATCGAGGAGATCATGAACATCTGCCGGATCATGTTCCAGAACGGGTATTCGTACGGGAAAGCGTGCGGCCTGCTGGAAGAGCGGCTGCCCGACTCGGAGGCGCGGAGAGAGATGCTGAACTTCTTCGCAGGGTCGAAGCGGGGGGTTATCAAACCGTACCAGCCGCGGTTGAAAGATCAGGATACAGAGTAGCTGCATTTATTTGCGGGCCGTATTTGTATAACTGCATAACATTGTATATATTTGTTGCATCTTTCTGTATCACTTTAAAATTCAGAAATTATGGATGCTTCTGAATATGTCAAAGCTGTAAGAACAGAGATATTGACCGACGATTTTAACTATTATCTCAATGATCTCTTTTCTGATGCTGTGTCTACCGAAGATTGGACGGATCAATCTTGGATCGAAAGTCACAAGTTGTATCTTAGTCTGAATGAAGAGCAGAAAAAACAATTAAAAATTTGCATCAAATTAATGATGCGAAATGTTATCTCAACTATTTTCAGTAAGTTCGATAATGTCTCCTGTTTTGAGGAACAAGGTGGCGATTTCGAGGTGAGATTGAATAATAAAGTAATCAGCGGAGATTTGCAGGATCTCTTCTGGGCGCAAGAGGAGGAAGAGGAAGAAGAGGGGAAATAGGAGGGATATAACAAGCGAATACCTCCCCAAAGGTTGATTATTCGCAAAGATATTACGGACGCTTCGTCCGTTAGGTGAGATTTGGAAACGGGGGCGTTCGACCTCCGTTTTCTGTTTATTATGCAGGACGACCATGACGGACACCACAGCTATACGGGAACTGATCCGCTCGATGATCGAGGGAAGCGACTCTGTTTGGGGAGAGCGGGGATTTTTCGTCGTCGACCTCGCGTGCCGGGAGAATGGCGCCGGAGGGATCGACGAAATCACCGTGACGATAGATTGCGACGGGATGGACGACGAAGGGCGGATGCGGGGAGTGGGAATCGACGACTGCGCGTTACTGAGTCGGGAGATTAACGCCCGGCTGGAGGCGGAATATGGCGAAGGATGGGACTGCCAGCTCACCGTCATGTCGGCAGGACTGGGACAGCCGCTGAAACTGGGACGGCAATACCAGAAACTCATCCGGCAGGCATCTTTAAGAGATGGGGGCGATTTGCCGCGCGTGGACGTGCTTTTCAGAGACGGGAAAAAACTGACGGGAGTGGTTTTGTGCGGCATCGGCTACGACTCCTCGGACGACGGGGCGGATGCTCCGGCCGCGATCGAGGTGGCTTATACCGTCAGGGAACTCGTGCCCGGGAAGAAACGGAAAACCGACGTCGAACGACGCGAACGGGTTCAACTGGCGGATACGAAAGCCGTGAGCGAACACTTCGACTTCAAATAACGATCGAGCATTCAAAAAAACAAATTAAATATCCCGCCTCCATGCAGGCGCGGACGCAGACAAGAGCGATGGAAACAATTAACCTGATCAACACATTCGCCGAATTCAAGGAACTCAAGAATATCGACCGGGCCACCATGGTGAGCGTGCTGGAAGACGTCTTCCGAAACATGCTCGTCAAGACCTACGGATCGGACGAAAACTTCGACATCATCATCAACACCGAAAGCGGAGACTTCGAAATCTGGCGAAACCGGCTGGTGATGGAAGACGGCGACGTGCTGGACGAAAACACGCAGATCAGCCTGACCGATGCCCGGAAAATCGACCCGACATACGAAGTGGGCGAAGAGGTAGCCACCGAAGTCAAATTCTCGGACTTCGGACGGCGCAGCGTCTTGGCCATCCGGCAGAACCTCGCCTCGCGGATCACGGATCTGGAGAAAGCCAATTTGTTCCAGAAATACACCGAACGGGTGGGCGAGATTATCACCGGCGAAGTGTACCAGGTCTGGAAACGCGAAATACTGGTGCTCGACGACGAGGACAACGAGCTGTTGCTGCCCAAGGCGGAACAGATTCCGAGCGACTTCTTCCGGAAAGGGGATACGATTCGGGCCATTGTCTCGAAAGTCGAGATGATCAACAACAGCCCGAAGATCATCCTGTCGCGGACCGCGCCGGAGTTCCTCGAACGGTTGTTCGAACTCGAAGTGCCGGAAATCTTCGACGGACTGATCACCATCAAGAAAATCGTCCGGATTCCGGGCGAGCGGGCCAAGGTGGCGGTGGAATCTTATGACGAACGGATCGACCCGGTAGGGGCTTGCGTGGGGGTCAAAGGGTCGAGGATTTATGGGATCGTCAAGGAGTTGCGGAACGAAAACATCGACGTGGTGAGCTACACGGCCAATCCGAGCCTGATGATCCAGCGCGCGCTGAACCCGGCCAAAGTGCTCTCGATCGACATCAACGAAGAGACCAAAACGGCGGAAGTACACCTCAAACCGAGCGAAATCTCGCTGGCGATCGGGAAAGGCGGGCTGAACATCCGGCTGGCCAGCATGCTGACGGGATACGACATCGACGTCTACCGCGAAACCAGCGAAGAGGACGAAGAGGACGTCGACCTGACCGAATTCACCGACGAAATCGAACCCTGGATCATCGACCAGTTCAAGAAGATCGGCCTCGACACCGCTAAACGGGTGTTGGCACAGAACGCGGAAGATCTGGCCCAGCGAACCGACCTCGAAATGGAGACCATCCAGGAAGTGCTCCGGATTCTTCGGAGCGAATTCGAGTGATCCCCGCTTTCGATTCGGAGGGGGGCATACGCATGAGGCGGAGGACGGAGGAAAGGAGAGAGAACGTTTTTAAGGCAGCCGGGCCGACAAGCCGGTGCACATCAAAAAGAGGAAAGACAGATACATGGCAGCAGAGAAACAGACAAAAGTCAGATTGAGCGGCGTCGCACGCGAGTATAACGTGGGGCAGGGAACCATCGTGGAATTTCTGGAAAAGAAAGGCTTCAAGGTGGAACACGGCCCCAGCACCATTCTCGATCCGAAAGCCGTCGAACTCGTGCGGAACGAGTTCGGAGGGAAAAGCGTGCAGAAAATCGACATTCGCGAGAAAATCAAACCCGTGCGCGAGAGCGTATCGCTGCACGACAACGCTGCGCCCGACACGACTGCAGCTGCGGGAGACGAATCTGTCGGCACGGAAACTAAGAAGAAAAACACGGGGGCTACGGTCTTCGCCACGCCGGTCGAGACCTTGAGCGGGCCGAAGGTTGTCGGCAAACTCGACCTGAACGGGCCGAAGAAAAAAGCGGCGGCAGCGGAGAAAACAGCGACGGAATCGACGGCGACTGCTGCTGTTGAAAAACCGGCAGTGAAACAGCCGGAACCGGAGCCGAAACCCGTTGTCAAGACGGAAGCGGTGAAGACGCCGACCGCTCCGGTGAAACCGGAACCGAAACCGACACAAACACCGACGGAGACTTCGGCGGCGGGAACTGCACAGAGTGCGGCGCCTGTTGCGAAACCGGCGGTGAGCGAGGAAAAGAAAGAACCGGAAGTATTCCGTGCAAATGACGATGCCAACCGTCTGGCCGGGCCGAAGATCGTCGGAAAGATCGAGCTGCCGACCACATATGAACGGGGACGCGGCGGGAAACGCAACCGGATTAAGAAAGGGAAGGTCGATGTGGCCAATACCCCGGGGACTTCGCGTCCGGCGACAGTGCACGGACAGGGAGCGAATGGCGGCGGAAACGGTGGTCGCGGAGGAAATAACGGCGGCGGACGGTTCGGGGGAAATGCTGCGGGCGGCGGTCGGAAAGGCCGGGGCGGCAAGCAGCCTGTGGTGCGGCAGGAGGTGAGCGACGAAGACGTGCAGAAACAGATTAAGGAGACCTTGGCGCGGCTTACCTCTAAAGGCAAGGGGAGCAAGAGTGCGAAATATCGGCGGGATAAACGCGAGGCGATCCACGGACGGATGGCCGAGGAGATGGAACAGCAGGAACGCGAGAAATCGATCCTCAAGGTGACGGAGTTCGTGACGGTGAGCGAGCTGGCGACGATGATGGACGTATCGGTGACGGATGTCATCACCGCCTGCATGAACCTCGGGCTGATGGTCTCGATCAACCAGCGGCTGGATGCCGAAGCTCTGGTGATCGTGGCCGAAGAGTTCGGATACAAGGTCGAATTCGTAACGGTGGATATTCAGGAAGCCATTGTCGAAGAGGAAGACAAACCGGAAGACTTGCTGCCGCGGCCGCCGATCGTTACGGTCATGGGGCATGTCGACCACGGGAAGACATCGCTTCTGGACTACATCCGGAAGACCAACGTCATCGAAGGCGAAGCGGGGGGGATTACCCAGCATATCGGGGCATATAGCGTGAAGATGGAGGACGGACGGCGGATCACCTTCCTCGACACGCCGGGGCATGAGGCATTTACCGCCATGCGTGCCCGGGGGGCGAAGGTGACGGACGTGGCCATCATTATCATTGCGGCGGACGACAGCGTGATGCCGCAGACGGTCGAAGCGATCAACCATGCACAGGCGGCAGGGGTGCCTATCGTCTTTGCCATCAACAAGATCGACAAGCCGAACGCCAATCCGGAAAAGATCAAGGAAGAGCTGGCCAACATGAACTATCTGGTCGAAGAATGGGGCGGGAAGTACCAGTCTCAGGACGTGGCGGCAAAGAAAGGGATCAACGTGGACAAGCTGTTGGAAAAGGTCTTGCTGGAGGCGGAGTTGCTCGATCTGAAAGCCAATCCGAACCGGCGGGCGTCGGGGACAGTCGTCGAATCGTCGCTGGACAAGGGGCGGGGATACGTGGCCACCGTACTGGTGAGCGCCGGGACGCTGCGCGTCGGCGATGTGATGCTCTCGGGGACATATTCGGGGAGGGTCAAAGCCATGTTCAACGAACGGGGCCAGAAGGTGACCGAAGCGGGGCCCTCTACGCCGGTTTTGGTGCTGGGTCTCAACGGTGCGCCGCAGGCGGGCGACAACTTCAACGTCATGGAAGACGACAAGGCTGCGCGCGAAATCGCCAACAAACGCGAACAGCTGCAGCGGATGCAGGGCCTCAGGACGCAGAAACATATTACGCTCGACGAGATCGGGCGACGCATTGCGGTGGGGAACTTCAAAGAGCTGAACGTCATTATCAAGGGGGACGTGGACGGCTCGATCGAGGCGCTGACCGACTCGCTGGTGAAACTGTCGACCGAAGAGGTGCAGGTGAACGTGATTCACAAGGCGGTGGGGCCGATTTCGGAGAGCGACATTCTGCTGGCAGCGGCTTCGAACGCCGTGATTATCGGGTTCCAGGTGCGTCCTTCGGCATCGGCACGGAAGCTGGCGGAGAAGGAGGAGATCGAAATCAGGCTTTATTCCATCATCTACGACGCCATCAACGAGATCAAGGATGCGATCGAAGGGATGCTCGCGCCGGAGACCAAGGAGGAGATCGTCTGCTCGGTGGAGGTGATGGAAGTCTTCAAGATTACGAAGGTGGGGACGGTCGCAGGGTGTCTGGTGCGCGAGGGGAAGATTACCCGGAATACCCTGGTGCGGGTGATTCGCGACGGGATCGTGGTCTACACCGGCAAACTGGGATCGCTCAAACGGTTCAAGGACGATGTCAAGGAAGTCGGGCCGAATATGGAGTGCGGTCTGAACATCGAGAACTACAACGACGTCAAGGTGGGAGATATCATCGAGGGATACGAACAGGTGGAAGTGGCGCGGAAACTGTCGTAGCGTTTCTTTTCAAGGAGGGATTTCCTCGATTCGTTCATATACAGGCCGGCGGAAATCGCCGGCCTGTATGTCATTTGCCCCTCGACAAAAGAACAAAAGAATGAAAAAGCTGTTACTACCCATTCTATTCACGCTGTGTGCATGCTGCGGTTGCGGTCAGCGGACGAATTATCGTCCGCTGGCTGTGGAGCAAGCGGTTCCGCTGGACGGGGTCGTATTGGAGGACACGATACTCACCTCGCTCGCTACGAATCTGCAAATCGTCGGAGATTACCTCGCCGTGATCTATCTCGACACCTGCGAGAATCAAGGCCATCTGTACACGCAAGAGGGCGAGCGGCTCGTTGATTTCTGTTCCATCGGGAAAGGGCCCGGCGAAGCGATTGCGGCAAACGCGATTGTACCCGACCGGGATTCGGTCACCCTCTGGATCTACGATGCACAGGTCAAAAAGATGATCCGATGGCGCCTCGACTCCTTGCTGGCCGGGAACCGGACGCCGATGGAAGAATGGGTGCTCGACGTTCCTTTCTTTGCCGACGAGATTTTTGCTACGACTAACGGAATGGCAGGTCTTTTAGGGGCATATATCATGCCGACCCGGCATACCTATCGTTTCGCGCTGCTGACCCGAGAGGGCAAAGTGACGCACATGTATGACCGTTTTCCGGAGGCAACGGATACGATCGTAATGAAATCGGCCTGGCGAAACAGTTCGGCCGCCCTCTCGCCCGATGGCAAACGTCTGGCTGCGGGGCTCTATTTCGGGGCGATTCTGGAACTTTTCGACGTGGAGGACGACACGATTCGGCAACGGTATATCGAATATTTCGTCGAACCGGAATTTCCGTATGACAAGTGGGGAAATCCGACGGATTACGAGGTAATTACGTTCGGTTTCGGCCCCCTCTGCGCTTCGAACGAACACGTCTATGCCACCTACAACGGAACGAAAGATTTCCGGAAGATGAACTATCTGGTCGTCTTCGACTGGAACGGGGCCTTGGAGTCGGTTTATAAAACCGACTTGCACTTCGTGAGAACGGCCTACGACGAGAAGATGAACGCCATTTTCGCCATAGGACTCTCTCCGGAAGGCGAATGCCGCCTTATGCGGTTCGATCTGCCGACTCATCGTCCCGCCGCCGCTCTCGGAGCTTCGGATACCGCAGCCGACGGCGCAGAATAGCGAGCAACTCGCCCGTCGGACAGACGATCCGACACCACGGCCGATAGAAAAAGAGCGACGCGCCGAGTCCGATCCCGGCCAACACGATCGACGAAGTCGCCGCCGACCGAATCAGAAATGCGGTGAAGGGCTCGATATCGGCCAGTTCGAACCGCGGCCGAAGGATCAACAAACCGACGACGGCGGCCAGCAGCAAGCGTCTGCCCCACCGCGCTCCTTTCAATACCCGCTTGGGAATCGGACGCTTCCCGGGCCACACCTTTCCGACCAGCTCCTGCGCCGCGCCGAAAGGACACAGATAGGCGCAATAAAAGTCCCGATTGGTAAACAACGGGATCAAGACCGCCGCCAGCACAACCGCGAGCGTCCCGAACCGGGCGATCGACGAGGCTCCGAACAACAGCCAGTTGTACAACAGGCTCAACGACACGAACGCCCCCTGCCAGATCCCGAGCACGATCACCGAAAGCACCAGCAGCGGGATTCGGATCCTCCGCGTCGTCTCGGGCGAGAGGAAGCAGGCCAGCGACATCACGGTCACAAACAAGACGGCAAACTCGCCCAGATAATTGGTCACGAAGTCCCACGACCGGGTTTTCGGTTCCCGCCGAAGCAGCGCGGCCAGGGTCTTATTCACATCGGCAATCACGGCCTGCGAGGTATGGGTAGCCCCCGACAAAGCGTCTACGTCGGGAATCCGATCGTACAGATGGCGGCCGTTCCACTGCTCCAGAAACCGGGCCTCGGCCAGCCGGCGCACGAAACGCGGGGTCTCGTTGTTCGGCAGCATCCTCACCCCGCGGATAATCATCTCCCGATCCAGAAAAATCACCACGGAAACCGGCCCGCCGAACCCGCGCGTCGTATTGGTCGCCTGCCTCCCGGCGATGACGTATCCGGACAAGGCGTGCGGCTCGTCGACGGTCCGCACTTCGTACATCACCGAGTCGTCGGTGGTCAGCAGAGGGGCATGATCGAAAAACTGCGCGACAAGGGCCGAATCGAACCGGGTCGGGGCTTCGGGCACCGCTTCCCTCCCCTGACGACCGAACACGGCATCGCGGTTCTCGCTCAGGGCGTAAAGAACCACGAGCAAAAACAACAACTTGGGGATCTTATTGACAACATGCTGCCAATACTGACGGTAATCTGCCATCTGTCTCTTGCTGTCAAACAATCGCTTTATTCTCACACTATTCTTTGAGCCGGATAGAACCGTACCTTTTCTGAAGAAAAGGTACCCAAAAGACTTTTAGTTAGCTACGCTACTCCTTAGGCTCCGCAGTCCTCAATCTTCGTGATTACTTTCGGGTCGGGGCAACGGCGCGCTTTATATGTAGGCTAAACCTTTAGCGCGCCGTCGCTCCCGGCCCAAAGAAAGTCCGGGAGTTGGGCTGCCGGCAGCTTTAGGATGCGTAAGCATCCTCTAAAGTTTTTCTGGTT
>NZ_CAJTMN010000041.1 GCF_910577125.1 uncultured Rikenella sp. | reverse complement strand
CTGCGGCTCGAAGAGCCGCGCGGGCCGGACGCCTCCCCCTCGGGAGGCCCGCAACACGCCGCTCACGCGCCGAATATTGCGGCACCTCCCGGGCGCCGGCCCGCTCCGACTTCGTCCAATTTCCGGCCCCCGTGTTTGCCTTACTGCGGCTCCACTATCGTTCCGCCGCCTTTCTCCGCGCGCTGGCGGAAATCGTATCCAAACGCGCACCACGCGTTTGGATGATTTCCTTCTCCAGCTGTCGCGCGCGGTCGAGCATAGACTGGCCTCAGGCCGGCCGGGCCCCACCTAAATAAGGCAGTGATAACCCTAGTAAAAGCCCCTGTGGGGCCCCGCGGTGGGCAATTGGCCGTGTCGGCCCAACTCCTTGTTCATGCGCTACGCCTTAGGTTCCGCAATCCTTCTTCCGCACACGCCGGCATTCAAATCTCACCCTCACTCCGCCGCCTTCACCACCAGTTCCACCCTGCTCATCTTCGTCCGAACCCGAAGCCATTCGGTCAACTTCTCTCGCTGATCCTCCCCCAGCGAAACATCCGCCGCCGGAGTAATATAACAATAGACCACCGTATCCGTCGTCCGACCGTCACCCGTAAAAACCGGAGCCTTCGTCAAGCTCACCTGCCCCACCAGCTGAGTCCCCCACAACGAGCCCAGCTCACGCACGATATCCGCCGCCGGCAAGGTGTCGCGCAGATAACGATCCGTCAGCTGCTGCAGACGTTCGATCTGCCGGTTCTTCTCTTCCAGAATCTCGACATTGCTGTGCAGCACGCTCTGCATCATCCGTCCGTCCAACGTGCCGTCCGTCCCCGCCTGGTGCACCATCAGACGCGTATCGGCCAGGTGATAGGCCGACAACTGATTGCGGGCCAGCGCGATCGCATCCTCCGAGACCTTATTCCCGATCAGCGTCACTTCGATCGTCGAAGTGTCGCGCGCATAGGTTGGCGTGGCGCTCACCACCTCCGCCCCGTCGAACGACAACACCCGCTCGATATATTCCCGGGCATTGCTTTCGAAAATCGTACGCTGGACGATGTCATAAGCCAGCACGATACTCGGCACCAGCGTCGCGGTCACGATCGCCGTCATGTAGCGTCGCGCCCGCCGCTCCCGTTTCGGATCGACGAACGCCGTTTTCCGATACTTCAGAAACCGGACGATAATAAACGTGCCGACCGCGATGAAGACCGCATTGATAAAAAAGAGGTAGAACGCTCCGAAGAAAAAGGCCATATTCCCCCTCGCCAGTCCGAACCCGGCCGTACAGAGCGGCGGCATCAGCGCCGTAGCGATCGCCACCCCCGGAATCACCGTCGAAGTCCGATCCTTGCGCGACTGGGCCACGATACCGGCCAGCCCGCCGAACAACGCGATGAGCACATCGTAGATCGTCGGCGTCGTCCGGGCCAGCAGTTCGCTTTGCGCCGTGCTGATCGGGCTGATCCAGAAATAGAGCGTCGATGTAACCAGCCCGACCGCCGCAGCCAGCCCCAGACTGCGCAGCGACTGCTTCATCAGGTCGAAGTCGTTGACCCCCAGCGCCAGCCCCACCCCCATGATCGGCCCCATCAGCGGCGACACGAGCATCGCCCCGATAATCACCGCCGTAGAGTTGACGTTCAGGCCGATCGAAGCGATGAAAATCGCGAAAATCAGCACCCACAGATTCGTCCCCCGGAACTCGACTCCCCGGTTGATATTCTCGCGCACCTCTTCCTCGGTCGCCTTATCCTCGTCCAGATTGAACCGGTCGCGGAGGAAACGGAGCAGACGGCGACGGAGCGTGGTATAAGATTCGTTCGATTCTGACATGAGAACAACGGTTTTTCGTTCGGTAAAAGACAAAGATACGTCTTTTCCGGAGGAGTCGCAACCCGCCGCCGGCAGGAGATTCCCGCAGGCCCGGCAACCGCCCCGCGGAACAAAGTTCGCAGAAAAGTCTCCCAAAATTTTTCGGGATATGATTTTTTATCTACATTTGAACAACGATTCGGAAAAACCGCCGTTTGCCGCGGGCGGACACAGCCCCTCGCCCGACCGACGGAACCGAAGCGCGACATTTTCGCAGACCAGACAACCGGCGTGTCCGAACGGGCACGCTACCAATAACTTAAATTAATACTGTATGAGCAATTTTGACTACAACGACCGGAGCGAGATGGACTCTATGGGCGATGAACTGTACTCCGTGCCGGTGAAGGCGGGGAAACGCATCTACTACTTCGATGTGAAAGCTACGCGCGGCGGAGACTACTACGTGACGATTACCGAAAGCCGCAAAAAGCAGATGCGTGACGGGAGTTTCACGATCGACAAACACAAGATTCACTTATACAAAGAAGACTTCCAGAAATTCGGCGACGGGTTCAAAGAGGTGGTGGATTACGTGAAACGCGAACGGCCGGAACTCTTCAACCCGGACGGCTCGGCGATCGGCTCGGGGCCGGCCAATGCGTCGGACGGAGCAGGTTCGATCTCCGAAGACGACTTCTTCAAGGGATTGTAATCGGCAGGCCGAAGCGACACGGCCGACCGATGAGCACACACCGTATGCCGGAACAGAGAGACAGCGTGACGCCGGGCACCGAAATACTGGTTGCATGGAGCGGCGGTATCGACTCTGCGACTGCGGCACATCTACTGCGCGAGGCGGGCTACCGTCCTCGCGCTCTTTTTTTGGACCTGCTCGACTCCGCGCCGACCCGGGAACGGGCGGCGGCGATGGCAGAAAAGCTGGCTATACCCTTGACGATCGAACCCTGCCACGAGCTGTTCCGCCGCAAAATCATCGGCTACACCCTGGCGGAACACGCTGCGGGACGGACACCGGCTCCGTGTTCGCGCTGCAATCCGCGGATCAAGTGGCGCCTGTTGGCCGAAGCGGCCGACCGGATGGGAATCCATCATATAGCCACCGGACACTACGCACGCACCGCGACCCTGAACGGGCACGCCTGTTTCCGGCGTGGCGCGGACGCGGCAAAAGACCAGTCGTACTACCTGTGGGAGGTACCGGAAGAGATCATCGTCCGGGCCATCCTGCCGTTGGGCGACTCCACCAAGCAGGCCGTAAAGGCCGGCATGGCGGAGCGATATGCCGACCTGCCGACAGGCCGGGAGAGCATGGGAGTCTGCTTTACGGAAGGTCTGAAATACGAAGATTTTTTACGACACAGCCTGCCGGCCGCCTGTCTGACCCCCGGCGAGGCGGTCGATGGGCGGACGGGAGCGGCGGTGGGCCGGCACGAAGGGTACGGACTCTACACGGCGGGACAAAAGCGGGGTATCACACTTTTCGACCCGGCACCGTACGGAGGCGGAAGACCGCCACGTGTCGTATCGGTCGATCCGGCACGGAATCGGGTAATCGTCAGTGCGGAAAAGGAGGCTTTGCTGCGGCGCACCTTGTGGCTGACGGCGTGGCGTACGGTGGTTCCGCCCGCCACGCTGTCGGAATACGCCGATGAGTTGGATGTCCGGGTGCGGGGAATCGGACGCAATCCGCGGAAAGGGTGCCGAATCGCGGTCGAACCGGACGGAGAGCTCCGCCTCGACCTGTTGCACGATGCGGCGTGGGCGCCGATGCCGGGCCAGCCGGTGGTTTTTTATCTGGGCGACTGCGTCGCCGGCGGAGGCATTCTGGAGAGGATATAACGGAACTGCCGCTTTCTTTCGAGAAAGCGGCAGTTACAACCGGTTCAAAAAAAAAGAGGTGCTACGCCCCGAATCCACCCCCGCCGAGGCGTTTGACCTGTTTGGCCACGTCCTGTCCCTGATCGTTCTGGTCGATCGAGAACTCCACCTCATCCCCCGGCGCCAAGGCCGAAAATTCGCCTTCGATCACATCCAGACTGTGGAAAAAGAGGTTGTTGTTCGGGTATTTGATAAATCCGTATCCCGTTTTGATACTGAGGATCGTGCTCGTATACCGTGCTCCCGGCTCCCGTCCGGCCCGACCCGGCGGCGTAAATTCGTCCTCCGCCTCGGCCGCCGCCTCGTCAGCCGTTTCCTCTCCTCCCTCTTCCGCCGTTTCACCGCTCTGCTGACGAGTGTCGTTAGCCACGAAGAGATTCATAATCAACTGATTGTTCTGCTGCAACCCGCAATCGATCACCTCCTGCATCGGCACCGGATAGTGCGCCAGGTTGAGCAACTCGTGCGACGTTTTGGTCACGATCCGGTTCCCCTCGTCGTTGATATACTCGAACTCCCAACTGATCAGCATCACCCGCACTCCCAGCGCGATCAGCTTGCGCACCAACGGCACGTAGTCCGTGTCCGCCACCACCAGCACCGCAATGTCGATTTTTCCCCGGAGCGCCATCTCGTAGACCTCCAGCGCCAGCCACACATCCGTCCCGCGCTCCTCTTTCCGTCCGTAGATATTGCGCAGCGGCAGGTAATGCGCATGCACCCCCTCCGACATCAGGATATCGTCGAACACCCGGTCGTGGTACAGCTGGCTGCCCCGCTGCGCCGCGTCGGAAGCATTGAGCCGGCCGCGGAAATAGTGCGCTTCATTGATCCGGCACCGTTTCGGGTCGATCCCCTCCTCTTCGGCCACCCGCTGACAGATAAAATCGTGCAATCCGTTCAGACACAAGCGCCTCCGCTGGGGATGGATATAGTTGTAGTAATTCGAGGCATGAAGCAGAAAGTTACCGTCATAAAATACGCCGATCTTGGGCGCGAAGTCATGGTTTGAATACATATGATACAATAGAAACGACTGGAATCGTGAGAATTAATTTACGTCCGTCAAGACGGGCTCAAAGATAATATATTTTCGCTAAAGTGAATCGGCATCCGCCCTTTCTTCCCGAAAGATCGCCGCATTAGAGCGAAATCGGGCCTAAAACCACCCCTCGCAGGGGATTTGTTTCGGAATAATCGGTCGATCTCCGATTTCGGTTTTCGGACAACGGGCCGGAACGGATCCGTAAAAAAACTTGGCACGATTTATGGAAAAAGAGCGAAGAAAACCCTATTTTTGAATTTTGGTATAAATGCGCAGCGTTATGGGATATCATGAAATGGAGATCGGCCTGAAACAGGTGGCCGCCTATGTGGCCCGGTGGCACGAAACGGGCCGGGTGCCGACTATCGAACGGGACATCGTTCTGGAACGGATGCAGCGGATCTACGCCGCGATCATGCAAGTGCGGTGTACGGACGGCGTGGCGATGCAGCTGGCTGCGGCGCGGGTCGAGGTCGAGGAGATGACGACAGACGGGGGATACGACGGGATGGCTCCGGACGACGAATCCTTCGAAGTAAACGGCGGGGGGATCGACTACGGGTTTACGGCCATGCCGGAGAGCGTGGTGCCGGCCGATTCGGAAAAGATCGACGACCGGCCGGCCGCTGAACGGGAAGACCGGATGTCGCAGACGACCCATACGGTGCAAGAGGTGGGCGAACAGGATCCCTGTCCGTCGCAGACGCGTTTTCTGGAAGAGCGGGAGGCGGCCCATCCGTCTCCGAAACCCGCGACAGCGGCCGCTGCACCGGTGGCAGAGCCGGAACCCGAACCGGAAACGACCGGAGAGGTTCAGGAGAAGCCCATCCCGGACGCCGAGGGGGGACGGTCGGAAGCGAGCTACCTGACTCAGGAGAGCGGCTCGCGGGAGACCTATCCGCAGGCGACCGAGGTGCCGGCAATGGATCAGGAGGGGCCGGTGCGAAATGATACGGACGAAACCGCCGCGCCGAAAAGCCGGAAACCGGAAAAGAAAAAGCCGGAGGCTCCACGGATTTTCGGCATCGAGGTGAGCCCCTATGCACGGCACGAGATGATCGACACGCTGTTCCACGGCAACGAGGCGATGTTCGAATCGGAGTGCGAGAAGCTGGACGCCATGGATTCGCTGGAAGAGGCGCTGGTCTATATCGGCGAGATGTACCGGTGGATTCCGGAGAATGCGGCGACCATCAAATTCATCGACCTGCTGGAAGCACGGTTCGGGACAGAAGAAGGGGAGGCTTGAGAGCCTCCCCTTCTTCTGTTTTATCGGCCTGCTCCACGCACGGCCGCCAGAGCCGCCACACTGATCCGAACCCCGGGAGCGGAGTGCCGGATGGCTTCCGCACAAGCCGCCAGGGTCGCTCCGGTGGTCAGCACATCGTCCACCAGCAAAATATGCCGCCCCGCCAGCCGTTCCGGCCAGATCAGACGGAACGCTCCCTCCACGTTCCGACGCCGTTCGGCAGCCCCTTTTCTCCGGGCCTGCGTCCGCGTGCGCCGCACACGCCGCAGCGAACGAAAATCATACGGAACACCCATGCTCCGCGACAATCCCGCACAAATCTCCTCCGACTGGTTGTATCCGCGTCGCAGCCGCTTCGTCCAGTGCAGCGGCACGGGAACCAACAGGTCGATGTCCCGGTAAAACGGCGACTCGCGCAGCTCGCGGCCGAACATCTCGCCCATCGCTGCCGCAATGTCGCGCCGCCCGGCATACTTCAGCGCATGGATCATCCGGCGATAACCGCTCTCGTGCCGAAAAGCGAAGAGGGCCGAGGCATGATGCAGTTCCGGAATCGAACGCTCCATCCGGCCGACAACCGGATTGCGCACAGCCATCCAGTCGTCGGTCAGGGGCATCTCCCAGCGGCACCGCAGGCAGATCGTCCGTTCGCCCCGTCCCAGTGCAGCGCCGCAGACCGGACAAACCGGCGGATAGAGCTGGTCGCCCAGCCACCTCAAGCCCGCCTCCAAAAGCCGTATCACCGACCGGAGTGTCAATTTTCCATACCACTATTACGCTCCGCCCCCTCCGTCTCCGTCGCCAACTCCTCATCGTCAGACCCGCCGCCGACGATCGGACTGTGCCGCAACTGGGTCACGGCCATCGTCTCGCCGCGCACCACCGCCTTGGGAAAGAGCTCCCGAACCCGTCCCAGCAGCATCGAGACTTCGGTCATGTCCATGCAATACCCCACCATTGTCCGGAAGGTCGGATTGTCGTAGATCACCTCGCCCGGAATCCCCGGAAAACGGCTCTTAAAGGTAGCCAGCGCCCCGTAGGCCCTGCTCCTCGCCTCCTGCGTATTGTCGAAAAAGATGCAGATGCGGTAGCCGGTCACCTGATCTTTCCGCCGCACGGAACGCAACGCCGCGCTCACCGAAGCGTCGTTGCTGACCACCGCCTGCGCTCCGGTCGCCGCGTCGGGCGTCCGCAGGCGGGCCGTATAGTTCCCGATCCGCTCCTGAGCCCCTGCCGAAAGAGCGGCGCAACAGGCAAAACATAAAATCAACCTTCGTATCATCGTCTGTCGTATTTCAATCCGTCAGTAAAAAATCCATCGGCATCCGGCCGAAAGCACGAAGCATCCGTTCTCCGTCCACCCGCCGATTGAACCGCACCGTCCGCTCCCGGAGCGGTCGTCCGGCCACGATCTGCAACGTCCCCGCCACCCGCATGTCCGGCTTCCGCACAGCGCCCTTGCCGCGAACCTGCGAAAGCACCTTCGGCCCCAGCTCCAGCATCGACGCCATTCGGAACCTGAACCGGAACGGAATCTCCACCCGGTTCACCCCCGGCGCCGCGACGAACGATCGGCGCAGTTTCATCGTCCCCACCGTCTGCCCGTCTACCCGCAACTCGAACTGGCCGGCATCGAAGCTCACCTGCTCCGCGTTGCGGTTATCCATCTCGACCCGGAGCACCCCCTCTGCGAATCCCGCTCCGACCCGTTCGACCGTAATCCCCTCGACCTCCGTCACACGCAGCCGCATCAACGGACGCGCGCCGCACCCGACGAGCAGGCCGGCCACGATCCCGCCCAGCAAAATAGCAAAATATCGTCTCATGGTTTTTCAGCCGTATAAATCAGGGCAATTCCTCCCGTCAGCCGCCGCATCCGGGGGTTGACGAAACCCGTCTCCGCCAGCATCCGGCAGAAAGGTTCTCCGTACGGAAACTCGCCCACCGACTCGGGCAGGTAGCTGTAGGCCCGCGCATCGCGCGACACCAGCCGCCCGATAGCCGGCAAAATGCGCCGGAAATAAAACCGATAAAGCCGCCCCAGCCCATTATGTCGGGAAGGCATCGAAAATTCGAGGATATAGACCCGCCCCTGCGGCGCCAGCACCCGATACATCTCGCGCAAGCCCCGATCCAGATTTTCAAAGTTCCGGACGCCGAAACCGCAGGTCACCGCCTCGAACCGCCCCTCGTCGAACGGCAGCCGTTCGGCATCGCCCTCCATCATCGGGAACTCGCGTCCCGGAAACCGGGCCGCCACCTTCTCGCGTCCGATCCGCAGCATCTCGGGCGAAAGATCCACGCCTGTCATCGCCGCCGCCGGCAAGGCGCGCCCCACGGCGATCGCCAGATCGCCCGTCCCGGTGGCCACGTCGAGCACCGTCGCCGGCCCCTGACGCCGCACGCCGCTCACCACCCGGGCCCGCCACCGGAGGTCGATTCCGAGCGAGAGCACCCGGTTCAGCAGGTCGTAGCGCCGGGCGATGGCATCGAACATCACCCGCACCTGCTCTTTTTTCCCCGCAGGGTTTTCGTCGTAAGGTTTTATCATCGGAATCGGATCGATTTTTCGGGCGACATCCGCGCAATGATCGCCGTCGGCAGCCCCATCGCCGCCGTAACGACGACCAGTGTACCGACGTTGAGCCACAGCACCTGCATCCAGTCGATCCGCACCGGCACCGCCGCCATCATGTAACTCTCCGGATCGAGCGTCACCCACCCCGTATATTGCTGCAGGAGGCACAGCACCAGCCCAACGGCATCGCCCCACAGCAGCCCCCGGAGCGTAATCCCCGCCGACCGCCACACAAAGATACGCTGCAACATACCGTTCCGCATCCCCAGCGCCTTGAGTATCCCGATCGTCCGGGTCTGCTCCAAGACGAGGATCAGCACGCCGGAGGCCATATTGACCACCGCCACCACCAGCATGATGACGATCACGAGGGTCGTGTTCAGCCCCAGCATCCCCAGCCAGTCGAAGATCTGCGGATACCGCTCCTCGACCGTCGTCACCTCCAGCCAGGGGACGCTCTCCTCTTCCGCTCCGCCGCTCCAGCCTAACCAGAACGGATCATCGCCTCCCACCGCTTCGGTCAGAGCCTCGGCCACCGCCGCCCGGTCGCTCGCCGCAGCCACCGCCACCTCATAACCGCCGACCTGATCCGGCCGCCAGCCGTTCAGCCGTTGTACGACCCCCATATCGCAAAAGACCGTCGTGCGATCGAACTCCTCCATCCCGCTGTCGTAGATCGCCGCCACCCGGAAGCGGTCGCGCCGCGTCACTTCGCCGTTCATAAACAGCGCCTCGAACCGGTCGCCCTTCCGGAGCCCGAGCCGGTCGCACAACGCACGCGAAACCACCGCTTCGCGACTCCTGACGCTGTCGGTGTAGACCGGAATCCGTCCCGACACCAACTGCCGGTGGAGAAACATCGTATCGCTCTCCGGAGCCATCCCCCGCAGCACGATTCCCTGGATCGTCTCCTCGCCCCGAATCACCCCGGTTTTGGTCGCAAACCGTTGGATCCGGGCCACCCCCTCCACCTCCGCCATCCCGGCGATCAAGGCCGAATCGACCTCCACCGGCTGTGCCTCGTAGGCGCTTCCCCCTCCGGCCGCCGCCACCCGGATATCGGCTGCAAAACCCGCCACCTTCTCGCCGATCGTACCGCGGAATCCGTTCACCACTCCCAGCGCAACGAGCATCACCGCCACACTGACCGTCACGCAGAGCGTCGCCACGCGCAGCATGACGCTCCCTTTGCGTCCCGGCGCACCCAGCCGCCGTGCTATGAAGGTCTCTATCATCGGAAAAGTCCCGGAAATGCAGGTTCGTCGGACAAAGGTAGCTCATTTTTTTTTGGAAGTTCGGAAAAGTGTTGTACTTTTGCCCCCGGTGGATGTAGTTCAGTTGGTCAGAACGCTTGATTGTGGTTCAAGAGGTCGTCGGTTCGAGCCCGATCTTCCACCCGCTTTACTCAACCATATATACGAAAAAGAGGTCTGTTAATCAATGATTAACAGACCTCTTTTCATTCTCCGGCCGACGAGGCGCTACCGCACCTCGATCTCCTTGACCGCCGGCGCCGACTCCTCGGCACTCTTTTTCGGCAGGTCGATCGTCAGGACGCCGTTCTCGACCTTCGCCTCGATCCGCTCCGTGTCGATGTCGTCGGGCAGGATCAGGTTCTGCCGGAAGTGCGAGTAGGAAAACTCCCGCCGCAGGTAACGGCCCTGTTCCGAGCCCTCCGCTTCGGAAGAATTTTCGCTCTTTTTGTCCAGCGTCACCATCAGCCGGTCGTTCTCCTCGATCCGGATTTTGAAATCCTCGCGCGTGGCTCCCGGAGCCGCCACTTCAACCCGATAACGGTCGTCCGTCTCCCGGACATTCACCGCAGGGGCGGTACCGTCCGTCCTGGCGATCCACTCGCTGCCGAAAAGGTTGCCCAACAGGGCGGGCCATACGCATTGTTTTCTGTTTGCAGGTATCATCATATATGTATAAAAAAGTGAATAAATTATTACCGTCAGCCACCATCGGCGGCCGCCCCCTTTCTGCAAAGGGTATGCCGGAGAGCAAAACCGGACAGACCGACAGAAAAATTTCTGTCAGTCTGTCAGATCTGTTCATCGTTAGGGATAAATACTTACCTTTGACTGCCTTTTAGAAACAACGGGAAAGCAACACGGATTTCAATCCAAACATCAACACATATGTACAGACTATGGATCGCGGCCCTGGCCGCATTAGTCGCTTTCGGCACTCCGGAACGGACGTCGGCCGAGACTCCGGCGGCGAAAGCGAAAACCGAGCAGACCGCAGGAAAACAGAAAACGGCAAAAAAACACAAAGGAAAAGCTGCGGCCGACACAACCGCCAAAAAGGCGGCTCCGGCCAAAGGAAGCATCGAAGCGACCATCAAGGCGAGCGCCCGGCGGACGGACGGCCTCTTCACGGTCTTCGAACAGGAGGGGAAATACTACTTCCTGATCCCGACCTCGCTGATGGAGCGGGACATGCTGGTGGTGAACCGTATCTCGAAAGCGGCGGCGGACATGCGCTATGGCTTTTTCGGCTACGCCGGCGACCCGATCGGCGAGAACATGATCCGTTTCCGGCAGTCGCCCGATAAAAAGCGGATTTTCATCGAGAGCGTCTCGACCCGCGAGCTGCCGCGCGACACCACGGGCGACATGTACCGGGCGGTGATGCGGTCGAACCTGCAGCCGATCGTCGCCTCGTTCGAGGTCAAAGGCACGAACCGGGCGAAAGACTCCGTGCTGGTGGACGTGACCGACTTCATCGGCGGAGACGTCGAGCTGACCGGCTTCGACAACTATTTCAAAGCCAACATGAACATCGGCGGCTTCCAGAAAGACAAATCTTATGTCGTGGGAGTCAAGGCTTTCCCGGAAAACATCGAGATGAAGAGCACGCGCAGCTACCTCGTCACGCCGAAGGTCAACATCCCGGGCTACAAGCCGAGCCCGAAGCCGGCCACCTACGAAATCAACAGCTCGCTGATCCTGCTGCCCGAGGTGCCGATGCAGGCCCGGTATTTCGACCCGCGCGTGGGCTTCTTCACCGACAACTACATCGACTACGACAAAAACCCGCAGGGAATCAAGCAGATCCAGATGATCACCCGCTGGCGGCTGGAACCGAAGCCAGAGGACATGGAGGCTTACAAACGGGGCGAACTGGTAGAACCGGCCAAGCCGATCGTCTACTACATCGACCCGGCCACGCCGAAGAAGTGGGTGCCCTATCTGATCGCCGGTGTCAATGACTGGCAGGCGGCTTTCGAAAAGGCGGGCTTCAAGAACGCCATCATCGGGAAGGTGGCTCCGACTCCGGAAGAGGACTCGACGTGGAGTCTGGAGGATGCGCGCTATTCGGCCATCGTCTACATGCCGTCGAACATACCCAACGCCATGGGGCCGCACGTGAGCGACCCGCGGACGGGCGAAATCCTCGAAAGCCACATCCACTGGTACCACAACGTGATGAACCTCCTGCACCACTGGTACATGATCCAGGCGGCGCCGAGCGATACGGGCGCCCGGAAGATGGTCTTCGACGACGCGCTGATGGGCGACCTGATCCGTTTCGTCTCGTCGCATGAGGTGGGACACACGCTGGGCCTCCGCCACAACTTCGGATCGTCGTCCCTGACGCCGGTCGACAGCCTGCGGAGCGCTTCGTTCCTCGAAAAATACGGTCACACGGCTTCGATCATGGACTACGCACGCTTCAACTACGTGGCGCAGCCGGAAGACGGCATCCGTCGCGAGCTGCTCTACCCGCGGATCGGCGAATACGACAAATGGGCGATCGAATGGGGTTACCGCCGCTTCCCGGAGCTGACCACGCCGGAGGCCGAGGCCGACACGCTCAACCGGTGGATCATCTCCCGGCTGGCAGCGAATCCGCGGCTGTGGTTCGGCACGGAGACCAACCCGAACGACCCGCGTGAACAGAACGAAGACCTGGGCGACAACCAGATGCGGGCGAACGAGCTGGGGATCAAAAACCTGAAATTCATTCTGGCGGGGATTCCGGAGTGGACGCGCACGCCGAACGAGGGGTATGACGATCTGAAAACACTGTACCGCGAGGTCATGAGCCAGTTCATGCGCTACAACGGCCATGTGGCCAAGTGGGTAGGCGGGATTTACGAAACCCCCAAAACGGTGGAACAGGAGGGTCCGGTGTACGCTTATGTGGAAAAAGCGAAACAGAAGGAGGCGATGGCTTTCCTCGACCGCAACCTTTTCACGACTCCGACGTGGCTGATCGACGAGGATATTTTCAGCAAAACCGGACTGAACGCTCCGGATGTCATCGGCCAGCTCCAGGTTCACGGCGTCAGCAATCTGCTCAGCAAGCGGGTGCTGGGCAACCTGCTCAAAGCCGAAGCGGCGCAGGGTAAGGAGGCTTATACGATCAGCGACCTGTTCGGCGACCTAAACCGCTCGATCTGGCGCGAGCTTTCGACGGGTGCGGCTCCGGATGCCTATCGCCGCGGGCTGCAGACGATCTACGTCGACCGGCTGATCTCGCTGCTGCCGAAACCGGGTTCCAGAACGATCAGCACAGGCGCGATCGACTCGCGGGTGACGTACGAGCTGCGGACGCTTCAGAACCGGCTGCAGCGGGCCACGTCGTCCGATACGGCGGTGAAGGCGCACTACCAGTACCTGGCCAAGAAGATCGGCGATGTGCTCGACCCGAAATAGGCTTCGGCACAACGTAGTATGACAGAAGCGAGGCTGGCGAAATGTTTTCGCCAGCCTCGCTTGTATTTTACCGATACCCCGCCCCGGGCTGCCGCAGCCGGACTGTGGGCGCGCTGTTTCTCGTCGGCAGCGAGGGTTCGGTCTGGTCGTCTTCGGTCAGCGATACCCACAGCATGGACTTAAATTTCATCATGACATGGTTCAGTTCCAGTTATGCGAGTTATCGCGACTACGGTTTTCAGGTGCGTTGCCTCTCGGAATAAACGGAGTACACCTCAAAGTCTGTCGAGCACCCCGGCCCGAATCTCCGCACAGCACTCCCTCACCTGTACCTCCGTCATCGTCAGCGGCGGCGAGATGCGGAACGCGGTGTCGCAGAAGAGGAACCAGTCCGACAGGTAGCCCGCCTCCTTGAGCAGCTCCATCGCCCGATACAGCCGTTCCGGGCTCCCCAGCTCCACCGCCAGCAGCAAGCCGCTCCGCCGAATTTCGACCACCGCGGGATGATCCGTCAACAACTCCTCGAACAGCCGCCCCTTCGCCTCGGCCTGTTCCGCCAGCCGATGCTCCTGCATATAGGTCAGCGCCGCCAGCCCCGCCGCACAGCAGACCGGATGCCCCCCGAAAGTCGTGATATGCCCCAGCGGCGGATCGCTCCGGAGCCCCGCCATGATCTCGCCCGACGAGACGAACGCCCCGAGCGGCATCCCCCCGCCCAACGCCTTGGCCAGACAGACGATATCCGGCGTCACCCCGTATTTGAGCAAGGCGAACATCTCGCCCGTCCTTCCGAATCCGGTCTGTATCTCGTCGAAGATCAGCAACGCCCCCACCGCCGAGCACCGCTCGCGCAACGCCTCCAGAAATCCCGGAGCCGGCGGCCGCACGCCGCTCTCACCCTGCACCGGTTCGACCAGCACACAGGCCGTCCGTTCGGTAATCTGCGCCAGGTCTTCGAAACAGTTGTACCTCAACTTCCGCGTATCGGGCAACAACGGCCGGTAGGCCCCCACGAACTCCTCGCCGCCCATCACGCTCATCACGCCGTGCGTCGAACCGTGATAGGCATTGTAAAACGAGGCGATCTCCGTCCGGTGCGTATGGCGTTTGGCCAGCTTCAACGCCCCCTCGACCGCTTCGGCTCCCGAGTTGACGAAATAGACGCTCTCCAGCGGCTCCGGCAGCAGTCCGGCGATCGCCTCGGCATACTTCACCTGCGGCCGCTCGACCATCTCGCCATAGACCATGATGTGCATGTAGTCCCTTGCCTGCGCGCACACCGCCTCGATCACCGCCGGATTCCCGTGTCCGACGTTGCTGACCGACACGCCCGAAATCAGGTCGACATACCGCTTCCCCTCCGGATATTCCGGGGTGGGAGGCGTGTAAAAATAGATCCCTTCGGCCCGCGCCACCTCGATCATCAGCGGCGCGTCCGACGTCTGCCCCACATGACGCAGAAACTGTTTACGCAATATTTCCATCTGTTCCGATAATAATCATTCCCGAACTCCCTCTTCGAACCCGCCCCGCTCCAGAATCCGCCGGTAGTCGCGCACCGAATGGCACAACCAACGATAAAGCAGCCTGTCCCGATCCTCCGGAACCAATTGCCAGGCAATCCCGGATTCCGGATCGCGCACCCGTTCGGCGAGCCGCTGCGCCACGATCGCCGCCGATACCGAGATATTGAGGCTCTCGGCGAATCCCACCATCGGAATCGAGATCACGGCATCGGCCGCCGCCATCAGCCCCTCCGATATCCCCGACTTCTCCGTCCCCATAAAGACCGCGAACGGCCCGGCCGCCACATCGAAATTCGAGGGGGTAAAATTCACACTCTTCCCGTCATTTTCAGCTTCCGACCTCGGCGGAGCCGTTACCACAATCCGATAGCCGCGGCTCCGCAAATGGGCCACCAGCGTCTCCGAGTCGTTCCACTTGCGAATATCCAGCCACTGATCCGTCCCGCGCACGATATGTTTGTTGGGCGCGAACCGAACCGTCCGCTCCACGGCATGAATCTCCTGCACGCCGAAAGCCTCGGAGCTGCGGATCACGGCGCTGGCGTTGTGCGGGTAGTAAATATCTTCGAGACACATCACCAGGTACCGCGTCCGGAAGTCCAGCCGCCGCGTGAGGCTCTCGTAGCGTTCCGGCAGCACAAAGCCGCGCAGATACTCGATCTTCCGCCGTAAAAGTTCCGGCGGGTCGGAGGCTTCGCCCGGCACGGCCCGCAACAGAGGCCGGAGGTCTCCCTCCCGCAGCGAGGCGTTCAGGTCGCGCAGCTGCTGTTTGGTCGGCAGGCCGTTCTCTTTGAAGTAGTCGTTATTTCCGGTATTTTCCCTCTTTGTCGTCATCCTCCAGCATTTTCAGGTAACTCACATAACGGCTCTCGGCAATCTCGCCGCGCGCCACGGCCGCCATCACCGCACAGTTGGGTTCGTGGGTGTGGGTACAGTTGTAATACTGACACTCCGGCGCCCGGCGGAACAGGTCGGGGAAGTAGCGCGCCAGCTCGTCCGGCGCGATGTCGATCAGCCCGAACCCCTTGATTCCCGGGGTGTCGATCAGAAGTCCTCCGCCGTCGAGCGGAAAAATCTCCGAAAAGGTGGTTGTATGCTTGCCCTTGTGGTGGTAGTCCGAGATGGCACCGGTTTTCAGCCCGAGCCCCGGCTGGATGGCGTTGATCAGGGTCGACTTCCCTACGCCGGAATGCCCCGTAAAGAGCGACGTTTTCCCCCTCATCCGCTCCCGCAGGTCATCCACGCCGATCCCCGTAGTTGCCGAAACTTCGAGCGTTTCGTATCCCGCCCCCCGATAGGTGTCGATAAATTCATCTATCATTTCGCGATATTCCGGAGCGGCAAACAGATCGATCTTATTCAGAACCAGCACAGTCGGCACGCGATAGGCTTCGGCGGTCACGAGAAAGCGATCGATAAACTCGGTACTGGTCACCGGCCGGTCGAGCGTGACGACCAGATAGGCGACGTCGATATTGGCGGCAATGATGTGGGACTCTTTCGAGAGGTTCGAGGCGCGGCGGATGATATAGTTCCGCCGGGGCAATATCTCGGTAATGACGGATTCTCCGTCGGCATTTCCGGTCTCCACACGGACTCGGTCGCCCACGACGACCGGATTGGTGGTCCGGCTGCCGCGCAGGCGGAACACGCCCCGTATCCGGCACCTGATCTGTTGTCCGGTCTCGGGGTCGAGCACCTGATACCAGCTCCCGGTGCTTTTGGTCACGATTCCTTCGGTAAACTGGGTCATAGGAACAAAGTTAGCATTTCCGGGCTGAAAAAGAAAAGTCTTCTCGCCTCACCCCGCCCCGGGCTGCCGCGACGCAGGCAACAATGGGCGATTAGGCGATCTGATGGACGTCGGCTACAGCGGGTACAGTTGGTCGTCCGCTATCAGCGGGACTAACGGCGTGTTCTTGGACTTCAGCACGCAGCACCTCAATCCCGGCTACGTGCGCAACCGTGGTTACGGTCTTCAGTTGCGTTGCCTCTCGGAATAAACGGGGCGTGTCGCACTCACAAATGGCCAAGTCTACCCTAACAGGCAACCTCTACCCACCCACAGATTGGGCTGACACAGCCGCAGAAATGCGAAGCATTTCCCGTCCACGGGGCGTGGGGCCTGCCCGACCCGAGGGCAGTTCCGTCCTGTTAGGGTAGAGGCAGCCATGTCAGAGTGCCCAAAGGCACCGCGCGCCACACCTTAAAAGGGAAAGCGTCAAAATGTGCTGGCACGTTTTGACAAGATTTCCCAAGGCGCGCGAAAAAACAAACCCCGCCCCGGGCCGCAGTAACTACGGCGAAGGTAAACCGATCAACGCCGGCAACGAGGGTTCTGTCTGGTCGACTTTGGCTAATGAGACACTCAGTGTCAATTTACGTTTCAGTCCATCGGGTATCAGCCCTTGTTACTCAGCATACCGGGCCGGCGGTTTTCAGTTGCGTTGCCTCTCGGAATAAACGGTGCGTGTCGCACTCACAACTGACAGCCTCTATCCCAAGGCGGCCTCTACCCCACCCACAGATTGGGCTGACACAGCCACAGAAATGCGAAGCATTTCCCGTCCACGGGGCGTGAGGCCTGCCCGACCCGAGGGCAGTTCCGTCCTGTTAGGGTAGAGGCGGCCCTGTCGGAGTGCCCGAAGGCACCGCGCCGACGCCTAAAGAGGAATTTCACTCGTTTTGCGATGAGCAAAATCGAAATGAAATTCCGGCGGGCGACTCAAAAAGTACTAAAAACCGCGCGCCGACGCCTAAAGAGGGAAATCGTCAAAATGTGCTGGCACGTTTTGACAAGATTTCCCAAGGCGCGCGGACAAAACTCGTTTACCCGAAAAGTGTCGGACTGCTGGTCGTCTTTGGGTTCTATATCAATCTCTTTTCTGTGTTCCGCTCGGGCCGCAGGGGCCCTGCTTCCTACTATATGGTAGGAAGCAGGCAAAGAGCACATTCAAGGGAGACTCACATCCCCCTTGAAAATCCCCCGGCGATTCCTTTTGGGTAGACACGGCCAGCTTTCGAGTGCCGAGCGGCACCGGCTCGAAGAGCCGCGCGGGCCGGACGCCTCCCCCTCAGGAGGCCCGCAACACGCCGCTCATGCATCGAGAATTGCGATCTCTCCCGGGCGCCGGCCCGCTCCAGCTCTGCCCGATTCTCCGCCCGTTCGTCCTCGGCGCGCCCCCCTCGCGCCGCTATAGCGTCGCTCTCGCCGAGGACGGCGACCTTACGGTCGCAAAAGCACAGCTAATTTGTTTTCGGCCGTAGCCAGCGGAGAACGAATACGGAGCGTGAGCGGAGTATTTCGGCCCTCCGCATCCGGGGGCTGCGGGCCGACCGTTACCACGGGGCCTCAGCTACTCGCTTCC
>NZ_CAJTMN010000040.1 GCF_910577125.1 uncultured Rikenella sp. | reverse complement strand
CGCCCGCCGAAAACCCAACTCAACAGACTCTCGAAGACTGAGGACTGCGGAGCCTGAGGAGGAGCGTAGCTATCTAAAAGTTCTTTGCGCCGCTTTCTTTCAACCGACGCTGCCAGCGAGCGCAATGCAAACGCAGTTTGCGTATTGCCGAGCGGCGAGGAGGAAGGCGTAAGCCAACAAGCGGCAGTTCCGTCCGGCTCAAAGAAAAAAGTAGCGGGATAAAATCGGGAGGAATAGTGTATCTTTGCGATTGTCATGGTGATGTCCGACAAGCCCTCGTTACAGCTTACGAACGCCGTAATTTTTCAGAAAGACGCCCGCCGGGAAGTGCTGCGGGAGGTGAACTTGTATGCCTACCCCGGCGAACTGATCTACCTCGTGGGGCGGGTCGGGAGCGGCAAAAGCAGCCTGTTGAAAACCCTGTACGGCGAGCTGCCGCTTCGCATCGGGCGCGGACAGATCGCCGGATTTCCGCTGCATGCCCTGACACGGCGGCAGATTCCCTATCTGAGACGACAACTGGGGATCGTTTTTCAGGACGCCACACTGCTGGAAGAGTACACCGTTTACCAGAATCTGGAGTTCGTCCTGCGGGCGACCGACTGGCGAAACGCCGAAGCCATCAACAACCGGATCGACACCGTGCTGGCGCTCGTCTCGATGAGCCACCAGGCACACGCCTATCCGAACCAGCTCTCGGGCGGCGAGCGCCAGCGGGCCGCGATCGCCCGGGCGCTGCTCAACAATCCTCAGATCGTGCTGGCCGACGAACCCACGGCCAACCTCGATCCGGATTCGACCGAGGAGGTGATGGAGCTCTTCCGCAGCATGACGGACGAGGGGCGGACGGTGATCCTTTCGACCCACAACCAAGCCATGCTCCAGCGCTATCCGGGGCGGACGTGGCTGCTGGAAGAGGGTTATGTGACAGAGCTCGACGGAGAGTAAATTCAGAAGCGGTATTTTATCCCGAGTTGCAGCCCGATCCACGAGTGGTTGAGTTCACCATTCTCCCAAAACGGATTGAAGTGGAACTCCGGCTCGACAAACAACCCCTTGCAGAGGGTGATATCCTTACTGACCTTCATCAGGATTCCGATCCGATGCCTGCCGTATTCGATCCAATCGGCATGGGATTTTTCAAACAGAAAATCGCAATTGACCCCCACCCCGACATTCACGATCCGTGAATAATACTTGTAGAGCAACGGAACGGCGAAATACCGTCGGTGGCCTTCCGGATACGGCACACTCATGCCATCCAGCGAGACACCCGCCTCGGAACTGAGCGACCGGTAATAAAAACCGGTCTCGATTCCGCTATGCCGTGTAATCCGTGCCTCGAACGAGAGACCGGGGGTGGGCGAAAACCGGTCATCCGGTTGTGCCGTACCGATCCACGAACCGTGATGGCAATACTGCCATTCCGGCCGAAAATTCACTCCGACAATATACTGCGGTTCGAACGGTTCCTGAGAGCGGAACGAGGAAGGTTGCGCCATCGCCGTCCCGAGAGTCAGCAGACACAAGCCTGCGACAATACCCATACGTTGAAAAAGACGTACCATAATCATACCCATTTATCTGTTATTACTTCTTTATCTGTTATTACTTCGGCTGGATTCCGGTGAGAATCTTCAGGTTTTTATTGAACGTACTCGCATCTACACCTGCCCGGTAAATATATATCGGATCCAAATTCGCAAACCACCCGTTATCCAATCCATTCCATCCGAAATTATGATGAACATAATGCCCCGACGACTTTTTAGTCGGTTGGTCAGCCTCAATCGTATGGATTAATTGATCGTTCAGATAAAACCGGACACACATAGTCACCCAACAATGTTGCAATAAAGCACCGTCCGTTACCCAAGCATGGGTATAATTTTTCCCATTTCCCCCTATAATAGAAACCGGCCGCCCGGCTTTCACTTCATTATAGACCGCAGTGTATCCATAAGATTGGTACGAACCTACCGTATAACCAAATCCACGATAGGCATCCGGAATATCATCCTTGCCCGCACCACTACCCCCGGTTGCATATTTTATATTCAGGTATTGAGGAAGTCCCAAATCGCGCATTAAATATCCCACGCTGGCAATCGCATCGGCATCCCAATTGGATTTATTATCAGCACCGAACCGCTCCCATAAATAAGTATGTCCGGTCGCAGACATATAAGACGGATATTTATGATAAGCCATCACCTGTGCCACAGCCGTAGCCGTACAGCCCACCGGACAATTCGGATGTGTTTTGATGACTTCCGAGTTATAAGGCCAACTCTGTCCCCACTTCGTTTTCATCAACGGCCCGTACTCATACTCATTTTCATAATAAGGATACAGTTCCACTGTTTCCGTCCGATCGAAATGTTCCGGCACGCCGTAATCCGGTGGTGTCGGTCGGTCCGGATCAATCGGGACTTTAGTCTTTCCGAATCCGTTTAAGCCCAATTTGGTCTGCAACACATCATATACCGAATCACGCAATTGTTCTTTCGCCTTGACTGCTACTAAAACATCCGCTTTTAATTGCTCAAGTAAGATATCGAATCCGGGATTCACTCCTTCGCAATAATCGCCTGACTCGATAAAACCCCAGACAGGGTCGATCCGATTATCGCCGCCGACAAGCAGGAATCCCTCGCCCTCGCCCCGGCTCACCACATAAATTGGCGCGACAGACAACTCATCTCCTTTCGTGTCCAATCCCGACATAAGCACCGAATCAGAAATGGACAAAGAACCGCTCTCTATTTTCGTTTCCGGACACATCACCCTCAAATAGCTCTCAGAGAATGCCAACACAGCCTCCTGTGTACGCCGATGATTATCGGTCAGAAGCGGCAATCGCTCAATCTCTGCATCCGACAACCGGATTGTTGTTTTTTGAGGAACCGGAGAAACGATTTCGGCCTGCTTAGTACAAGAAAGGAATAACACCAAGCTAAAAACGAGATAATAGCCCCATCTTTTCATAATGCAAATCATTAAGTAATTTTTTTCGGTTGCAATATACGAAAATTCCGATTAACTACAAATCCTTGATCAGCACCCCATCGCCGCTGCGGAAGACCGCTTCGCGCAGGCGGATGATCTCGGCCCACTCCCGATCGAAATCCTGCTTCAGGTCGACCCGAAAATTCTCCGAGCCGCAACGATCCACCCGGTCGAAAAGATCGGCCACCGTCATCCGATGGATGTCCGAAGCCGGAATATAGGCCGGAACCACCCGGTCGTCTGCGGCCGGAGTCTCGGCCACCAGACCGATCCGGAGCAGCTGTTCCAGCGTGTCGGCCGTCAGCCGCGTCGGAATCCGGTAGTGCCCCGAAATCTCGTCCGCCGTATAGGGCCGTTCGCCCGCGGCAAAACGCCCCACGATCACCCGCATCACAGCCAACAGGATAAAGTCCCGATACCGGCGGCTGATATGCCGGGTCTCCTGCTCGAAATCGAACTTGCTGACATTCTGGTGGGCGAAAGCCAGCTCGGCGCCGAACAGGCAGATAAACCACGACAGCTGCAGCCACAACAGCAACAGCGGCAGCGCCGCAAAGCTTCCGTAGATGGCGTTGTATTTCGAGATCCAGATCTGCCCGCCGATGTAGAGCCCCTGAAAGATCTGGAACGCCACCCCGGTGAAGATTCCGGCGAACAGCGCGCTCCCGAACCGCACCTTCGTGTTGGGAAGATACATATAGAGCAGCACGAAGAGCAGGACAATCACCAGATACGGAATCACCCGCACGACCGGTGCCAACGCCCATCCGAGCATGTGGGCCTGTCCGGCCGCCGTGGCGAGCAGGAGCGAGATGCCCGCATTGCAGATCAGGAAAACCGGAGCCACCACCAGCAGAGCCAGATAGTCGGTGAACTGGCGTACGTACGGCCGGCCGTGCTTGATCTGCCAGATATCGTTGAAGTTGCTCTCGATCTTGCTGAAAAGGCTGAAGACAGTCCAGAGCAGCAGCACGACACCGACACCAACGAAAACACCTCCCTGAGCATACTCGATAGAGCGGTCGATAAACTCGAAAGCCCGCTGCATGATGGCCTCCTGACCGGTAAAGTAGCGTACGAGTTCACTCTGCAACAGATGCTGGAAGCCGAATCCGCGGGCGATGGCGAACAGCACGGCCAGAATCGGCACGATGGAGAGCAGCGTGCTGTAGGTCAACGCTCCGGCCCGGATGTTGAGCTGCGCGGCACTGATGTTCCGAATGGCGAGGATGAAGCTCTTCAGCAGGTTGTAGAGCCCGACGCGCTTCACGGAGCCGTCGATGTTGCTGATGCGCCAGATATCATAGGTGAAGAAACGGATCGTGTCGAGGACGAAACGTTTCACTTTCAAAAACACTTTTTTCATACGTATCGCGGAAAAAGTCTGCCGGATAAAGTTATCAAAAAAGAGTTTTCAAAAACACCTGCAAATTTGTTCATCAAATTATTTTTCGTACATTTCGTAACTTCAATTTTCCCATCATAAAACGCTGGGGTAATTTATCCAGAAGGAGGACATTATTCTTTTCTTTTAACAAAAGGATCAGATAACTATGATGTAACCGCCCGCTCCGTAGAAAAGCACTAATCGAACAGCGAAATTGTAAATCACCTGAATCAAACCAACACAGAGATGAAACGACAGATACAATGGGCATTGACCTTAATCATGGCCGTCAGTTCATACACCTGCCCGGTGTTTGCACAGGATTTCGACGCAAAACTCAAACGGTTCATTACCTTGGATAACGGGAAATACATCCCGGAAATATCCTGCGACGAAGCGATTCGATTAGGGTTTACCGTGCACGACTACCACCGCTTTACAGACTACGTCGACCGAATCAACATCCAAAAGACTCCGGCATTAAACGCGCCCGAGAATCTATTCTTGTGCTCATTCATCGAATTCGACGGAAACAAGGCCGTCCTGACCATCCCGCTGGAAAAAGCATTACGAGCAGGGGCTACGGCAGAGGGATATCTTCAGACACTGGAAAGTCTAAATGCAATCAATGCTGCAAACCTGTCGGACAATGACAAAGAGAAGCTTATAAGGCTGCTTCGGGACACCCGTCAAAAGATGCTCGATTTTGCCCGGCAACACCCCGACAATTGTGCCGTCAAAAAATATTTCACCCCGCCAACCCTTGATGAAACCGACTTTTAAGATTACCTGTTCAAGCGGCCGGGCATCTTTCATTCAGGAAAGATGCCCGGTTCGCTGTTTATTTTCAGCCGATTAAAGGTCGAGTTTCAGCTTTTCATCGCCGCTGGTGCCATAAACCGTAAGGGTCATCGCACCGCCGCGCCGCCGGAGCACCATCACCGTGGCCGCTTCCGGTTTGAAACCGCCGCCGACGACCACAGGATAGTGTCCGTTCCCGGCCTCGCCGCCCGCCGGATGGTAGGCGAACTCATGCGTATGGCCGTTCAGCGCCACCGCAAACGGCGCTTTCTGCAACAGCGGGTTCCACAGCTCCGTACAGGGCCGGTAGGCATCCGTGTTGCCGTAGACCGGAATATGGTGAATCAACACCCGCCGTCCCGCCTTGCGGAACGCTTTCGAGGCGAGTTCCCTCTTCAGGAAAGCGGTCTGATCCTGCCGCAGCCCCGTGAAGTCGTTCAATCCGTAGTAGACCCAGTGGTCGTCCGGCTTATCCTCGCCGCAGTCGAGCATCACGAAACGGGTATCGCCCCAGTTGAAAGCCCCGTATGTCCGCCCGTTCACATAGTCGAGCAGCTCGCGCAGCCCGATCGAATAGGCGTTCCGTATCTCGTGGTTGCCGCGCAGGAAGAAGACCGGAATGCGGTCGGCCTCCACGCCCTCCATATAACGGGACAACGAGGCGACAGCCTGCTGCCGCGAGGCCGGATCGTCGATGCAGTCGCCGTTGAAAACCACGAAATCATACTCCACCCCCTTCTCGTGCACCACCCGCATCAGCGCGTCGAACGTCCCGAGATACTGGTGCAGGTCGTTGAAAATCAAAGCCGTGAAATCCTCGCTGTTCGGAGCGGGCAGCGTAAACGACCGGAACGGGGTGGTCGCCGTGCCGCCGAACCGCTTTTCGTAACCGCCGTAATAGAGCATCTCGCGCGAGCAGACGCGATAGTAGTACCGCTCGCCCGGCACCAGATTTTCGAGCCGAATCCGGTTCACGTCGTTTCCGGCCATCACCTGACCGTCGACCAGCGTGCGGGCCGTCCGCAGATCGGTCGTGTCGGTACCGTACTCCACCCAGCTGTAGGCCGGCGTGCGGGTCAGCCAGGAGACCGTCACCCCGTTTTCCGTCGGATTCTGCAAATAGGGGGCCGTCCACAGGATCGGGCCATAGGTCACTTCGGCGAATACCGGACGGTGATCCGACTGCTCCGGCGCATCGATCACACCGTTGGCCGAAACCCGATAGAAACGGTCGCCGCCGATGTATCCCCAGATGTAGTCGATCGTATCGTGCGGATCATCCGCCGGCCAGCTCCGGCGGCCGGTGTCGTTGAGCGGCAGGAAGCTTTTCCGGAAGGCCTTGAAGGGTTCCGAACCGGGCGTAAAATTGAAATCGCCGGCCAGAAAGACCGCCTTCCCGGCATACGACGCGGCCACGCTGTCGATCAGCCGGACGGAGGCCAGTTGATCGGCCTCGGTCAGCGACAGATGGGTCGCCAGCACGACGTAGTCCGCAAATTCGGCGACGATCAGCGCCCTCGCCTCCTCGCGTCCGGGCAGGGCCAGCCGGCCGACCCGCAGCGGAGCCTCTTTCGAGAGCAGTCCGATGCCGTATGCGCCGCCGTCATAATCGATCGCGCGGGCAAAGGTGCCGTGCATTCCGGTTCGTTCGGCGAACTCCTTCAAGGCATCGGTGCCGCCGCTGCGCCGGGTCATGCTGTCCAGCTCCTGCAGGGCGCAGATGTCGGGCCGCTCGGCACGAATCACGGCCGAGGCCCGTTCGTAGTCGCGCCGTCCGTCCATCCCCACGCCTCCGCGCACGTTATAGCTCATGATGCGCAGGTGGTCGCCGGTGTTCCGCGCCTCTGCGCCTGTCGCCAGGACTCCTCCCAGAAACAGGAGGAAAATCGTTTTTATATACTTCATCATCGTTTGAGTTTAGTCTGTTTCTTTTCACCCCGCCCCGGGCTTCCGCGATGCAGGTTACAATGGGAGGTTAGGCGGTTTGGTGAGCGTCGGCTACAGCGGTTTCAGCTGGTCATCGACGGTCAACGGTGCCAATAGCATAAACTTGAATTTCCACGTGACATGGCTCAATCCCTATTATGCGGATCACCGTGGCTACGGTTTTCAGTTGCGTTGCCTCTCGGAATAAACGGTGCCGGCGGGCACTCCGAAATGCCAGCCTCTACCCTAACAGGCACCCCTACCCTATGACCGACCGCTTCCCCCGGCAACCGCCCGCCGGAGATTTGGCACGATCTATGCAAAGCGAACAACAAAAATAATATTTTCCGGAATCATCCGCTTCCTATTCCAATATCCCAAAACCGATGAAAAAGAACAAACACACCCTCACCGCGGCCAACGGACGCCCCGTGGCCGACAACCAGAATGTCCAGACCGCCGGTCCGTACGGCCCCATGGCGATGCAGGATCCCTGGTTTATCGAAAAGCTGGCTCATTTCGACCGCGAGGTCATCCCCGAACGGCGCATGCACGCCAAAGGCTCCGGCGCTTACGGCACCTTTACCGTCACGAACGACATCACGCGCTATACGCGCGCCTCGATCTTCGCCGAGGTCGGAAAACAGACCCCCTGCTTCGTCCGCTTCTCGCCCGTCGCCACCGAACGCGGCGGAGCCGATGCCGAACGCGACATCCGGGGGTTCGCCATGAAATTCTATACCGACGAGGGAAACTGGGATCTGGTGGGAAACAACACGCCGGTCTTCTTCCTGCGCGACCCGCTGAAGTTCCCCGACCTGAACCACGTCGTCAAGCGCAACCCGAGAACCAACCTCCACGACCCCAATGCCAACTGGGACTTCTGGACGCTCCTGCCCGAAGCGCTCCACCAGGTGACCATCACGATGAGCGACCGCGGCATACCGGCCTCGTATCGCCACATGCACGGATTCGGCAGCCATACGTTCAGCTTCTACGACAAGGAAAACCGGCGCACATGGGTGAAATTCCACCTCGAAACGCAGCAGGGAATCAAAAACCTGACCGACCAAGAGGCCGCCGACCTCATCGCCCGTGACCGCGACTCGCACCAGCGCGACCTCTACGAAGCCATCGAACGGGGCGACTTCCCGAGGTGGACGTTCCGGATTCAGGTGATGACCGAGGAGCAGGCCCGGAATTACCACATCCACCCGTTCGACCTGACCAAAGTGTGGCCGCACGGCGATTTTCCGCTGATCGACGTCGGGGTGCTGGAGCTGAACCGCAATCCGGACAACTACTTCGCCGAGGTGGAACAGGCGGCTTTCAACCCGCAGAACGTCGTCGAGGGGATCGGCTTCTCGCCCGACAAGATGCTCCAGGGACGGCTCTTCTCCTACGGCGACGCGCAGCGCTACCGGCTGGGAGTCAACGCGGAACAGATTCCGGTGAACCGGCCGCGCTGTCCGTTCCACGCCTACCACCGCGACGGAGCGATGCGGGTGGACGGCAACTACGGTTCGACGATCGGCTACGAGCCCAACAGCTACGGCGAGTGGCGCGATACGCCGGCCCAAAAAGAGCCGCCGCTCTCGTGGACAGGCGACATCTACAACTACGACGAGCGGGAGTACGACGACGATTACTACACCCAGCCGGGCAACCTGTTCCGGCTGATGACGCCGGCGCAGCAGCAGGTGCTGTGCGAAAATACGGCCCGCAACATGGGGGCCGAGACCGAGCTGTTCATCAAACAGCGGCACGTGCGGAACTGCTACAAGGCCGATCCGGCTTACGGACAGGGGGTTGCCGATGCGCTGGGAATTGACCTGAAGGAGGCGTTGGCGGGAGATCGCTGACGAGCGGGAGCGACTTAGACAGGCCGCGGAACTTTCGCGTTCCGCGGCATTTTCTTATCTTTACCGAATATAAATTGATTGTATCGCGATGGATTTTTTACAGGATTATCGACTGCTGGGACTGGTGATCGGCATCTGTACCTTTCTGATTATCGGGCTGTTCCACCCGGTGGTGATCCGGGCGGAGTACTATTGGGGGACACGGTGCTGGTGGATTTTTCTGGTGCTCGGCATCGGAGGAACGGCGGGATCGCTGCTCACGGACAATGTCCTCGTCTCGACGCTGCTGGGGGTATTCGCCTTTTCGTCGTTCTGGACGATCAAGGAGGTCTTCGAACAGGAGGAACGGGTCGTCAAGGGATGGTTCCCGATGAATCCGCGGCGGGCGGAGCACTATAAACAGATTCGTGAACGCAAATCAAAACAGGTATGATCGAACGGACGACACTGGAATTTTTGGACGACCTGCGACGGAACAACTACAAGGAGTGGTTCCACGCGAACCGGGAGCGCTATGAGGCGGCGCGGGAGAATGTGCTGGAGAACGCGGAACGGATGGTCGAGGGAATCAACCGTTTCGACCCATCGTTAGGGTATCCGGATGTCCGGAAGCTGATCTACCGGATCAACCGCAACCTGCGCTTTTCGGCGGACAAGCGGCCGTACAAGACGCATTTCGGGGTGGTGCTCAATGCGGACGGGGATCGGCACAGTCCGCTGTCGGGCTACTACATGCACGTCGAACCGGGCGGCATGTCGGTGGTGTCGTGCGGGCTGTACATGCCGGAGGAGAAATCGGGTTCGCTGAAGGCGATCCGAGAGGCGATCGACTCAAACTGGGAGGAGTTCAGCGGGATTATCCATGCGCCGGAGTTCCGGAAGCACATCGGCGATCTGTGTCGGGAGGACAAGGTGCTGAAGCGTGTCCCGCGGGGCTTTCGGGCGGATTCACCGGCGGCAGAATACCTGAAGCTGAACCATTTCTACGTCTGGGTGCACCTGCCGGACGAGTTGGTGACGAGTCCGGAATACCTCCCGGAGGCGTTGCGGTTGTTCCGGCTGATGAAGCCGCTAAACGACTTCCTGAACCGCATCGTCCGACCGTAAACAGCAGCCCACGGAGACCAAGCAAAAAAACTTGCGACCGAGATTTCACCTGATTTCTTGTGCAAAAACGAGATTCTTCGTATTCCGTAAAATACGACTGAATGCGGGTAAAAAACAAGAAAACACCGGCAAGATGTCGGTCGGCAAATGCGACGGTGTGGTTCTTTTGGTGTAGCTTTGCCGGACGCTAATCCCCGTTATCCTATGCAAAAGTGTTCCGAAATCAAGGCGATGTCTTATGCCGAACGCCTCAATACGATTCTCTCTTTACGGCTGTTGCGCAATACGACCGAAGAGTTGTCGGCCCATACGGGCATCCAGCTGCGGAACAACAACTTCAACAAGAAAGCGCCATTCATCACACGATGCATCTATAGCGAGTTCTGTTGGGAGGCGAAGGAACGCACCGGCCTGGATCTCGGAGAGTTATTGGCACATTATGCCGCAACATCGCGTTATTTCGAACGGATCACGAAAACGCGGAAAGCCCAGCCGGAATTTTACCGTCAGGTGTTACGCTGTCAGCTCGATCCCCGTTTCGCCGGATCGGATGCAGCCAAACCATACCGGACGGAGAGCAACGAAGCGGCGCAGTTCGACCCGGCGATTCTGACCCTGCTCGTGCTGCGAATCCTGCCGACCTTCAAAACGCGCATGGGCGATATCCAGCCGGATGCGTTGGCCGAACAGCTCCGACAGGTGAGGGATTTTTTCGCGGAACTGTATCGGGACAGCCGCATGATGCGTTTCGCGCCGTATCTGACCGAAGAGTATCGGAACCGGGCACGGCGGTTGCGCGGAGGAGAGCTGTTCTCCCGGATAGATTTGATCGATTTTGCGGTGGAGATCATTGCGAATCTGAGGAATAATTACGACCCCGAGCAGCTTTTGCAGGCCAATACCTATTTGAACGCCTGTAAGGTTCATCCGGAGCTGGAGGGAGAATGGTGGATCGAACGGGACTATCGCAGCGAATGTCCCGTTTACTGGCGGTTCGAGCCTCTGGGGGCCGATTACATCGCGATCCGCCAGCAGTTCGACGGTAAGACCCGGCGAATGACCGAAACCCGTTACGAACTATTTCTTTATCAGGAAGATGCGGACATCACATTTGTACTGATGCGGCAGTCGGCCATGGAGTCATTATGTACCGGAGGTTTGATACCCGAGGAGGCCTATATGCAGGGAATCTGTCGGATCGACGACCCGGATCGGCCCACGGAACTCGAATGGGAGTTCCGGACGAACCGTTACGATGATTTCCCGACGGTGCTGACACGGGCGTCCGGCGAAGCGGAGAAGTGGAGCGGCGAGATGGCGGACGGAACGTGGATCGTACACTGCGAAACGGGACACTACGACTACATGGCGACCGAAAGGGTCATCACGCTGCAAAACATCTATGTGGAATGTGACAGCGAACCGCTCGCCGAAGGCGGACGCAGGGTCACGGCCTGGTATCGGATTCCGCGCCAGGGATTGCTGACACAGGTCGGCGTTGATTCGCCGATCGTCCGTGTGCGGCATAACGATACGATCTACATCGGTTTTATTCCGCAGAACTGTTTTTTGGATGTGACGGACGAGACGAGACGTCACACGGAGGGGATCGACATCCGGGAACAGATCGTCGTACACGCCGAAGAACAGCCAACCGAGGCGGAATAAGAAGAACGAGCTATTCCGGTTGGGAGCGCAACGGTCTATTCCGAATGTCGGAAAGACCGTTTTTTTTTACAAATTTCGCCGCCTCCGACGCGTTCGTTTTACGAGGAGAACGACCGCGGTATCTTCTCTGCGTTTTCTTGTTTTTTGCCTGCATTCAGTCGTATTTTACGGAATGTAAGAAATTCCGCCTTCCGCGGCCGAACTCACCGGCTTCGGAGAGCCTGAACAGTCGGGCCGTTCCCTATCTTTGCTCCCGATGGAACCCCACTGATTAAAGATCACAAGCGGCTCCGCACCCAGTACGATTGTGCGAATTTTCCGTATCTTTGCCAAGTAGACCCCTCGGGGTCTGCAACGATACTGGATACGTGAATCTTAGGATTCCCCGGACAACAAAACCGCCAATTTTGTAAGGTCAGCCTCACGGAGGTCGACCCCACTCTCGAGGGAAGAATAAGCACGGTCTGCACACATCTGTATGGGTGCGGGCTGCTTGTTTTTCTATGTCGAGAGAGGGCGCTTGGCGGTGCCTGTTGTCCGAACGGAAAGACAGCAGCACCGCACTTTTTTTTGTTTAATTCTCAAAATATCATGACAAGCACCCAATGTTGTCCTCAATGTGGGCATTCCATCCAAGATGGAGCTAAATTCTGTTCTGAATGCGGTTATACCATAGAGCAATCCACCTCTGTTGCGATTACCAGCCAGGACAAACAGCAGATAGCCATTCCTCAGCGGGAAATAAAGACTATCCAGGATATGGAAAGCTTTATTGAAGGATTATCAGAACGTGCGAATGAATCTGCCGAGGCTGCATTAAAGGCTCAATTAGCAGTCATTCGATACGTTCAGTCACCCGCTTTGTATGACAGTTCTTTCGACATGTTTTTCAAGAACATCAAGAATGCCTTGAAATATGCCGATTCGCCGCGGATGGAAGAGATGATTCGGGAGCGGGCTACTATTATGATCCAAAATTACGTATTCTTCATGAATGCCAAGCTTCAATTCGAGATAGCGGTCAACCAGGAGGAACAGCGCGAATTGATGGAAGAAGCCTGTACAATGTTGGCTGAAAGTGTTGCAGAAGTGGCAAGGATGGCAATGGAAGGTGAAGATGGCGGTGATGGTGGGAACATAGAAATAATGGCACTGAAAGCAGCCGCTAAAATGGTAACAGCAAAAGATAGTAAAGGGAACAGTTTTTTGACGAAGCTTTGGCGGTTATGTACTCAAGACTCCCGAACGAAGCAGAAAGAAGGCGAATTTCTTCAGACTATTGATAAACTGACAGCAAAATTATACAAACAACGGGACGTGATCGGACACTCCGACCTAATTGCCGGCCTAATTGAGCGGTATGCAGCTGACATGACTGATTATTTTTATGGTGGAAAAAATCCGAGGCAAACTTTCCGGAATGAATCGCGGAAAAATTGCAGGAATCTGGGACAAAGTTCAAGCGCTTTGGAAATTCGTACAAGATCCCGATGCTCCGTGGGGTGGTAAAGCGATTGCAATCGCTGCTTTGATTTATCTGATCAGCCCGATAGATGCTGTTCCTGACTTTATTCCGGGATTGGGACTTGCCGATGATGCCGGAATCATTTTGTTAGCTATAAGCAAACTAGGTAGCGATCTAAAAAAATACCTAAACCGGTAATTCCTAATTAACCCTTAAAAAACAACAAATTATGGCACTTTTCAGAGTAACCGTCAAACGCAGCGCCAACGTCGGCGGAATCCGTCTGGAAAAAGGAATGAGCGTCGAGATCCCCACAACGGGATACAACCCGCTGACCTCCAATGGAGGAAATGATGTCGCAATGGCATTCATGCGGATCTATGGGATCGATTTGAAACGCGCAGGGGCATGCCATGTGGGGTATCTCGACGTGGTAAAAATCGGGTAACCCGCCCTCCTCTCCGGGAGACAAATTATCACTCTTCACCGTTTCGAGTTTCTCGCTCTCTTACGAATCGACTTTGAACGCTGTCTGCCGGATCCGGCAGACGTCGCCTCACAAGAGGCGACCCACCAATGTACCGACCTGATCGGCTTGGTCCGAACGCGGTCAGAGCTCCTCGTGCACTGGGTATAGTCGACCCCGACTATATGCGGTGCGACGACATTCCTTGACCGCGTCGGACGAAGCCTCTGTTCACGCGACACTCAGGAAAGTCCGATCCGTAAGATCGAGAGCTCGAAACTTTTTTTAGCACCATGAACCATTCGGACTTCGAATTTATCCGGAACCTCAAAATCAGCACTCCGGAAGATCTGTCGTATGCCATCCATATCTGTGGCAATCGGCTCGATTTGTGGGCGTTGACCGATCCGCCGCGCCTCGGCCGTTTCGCAACGAAACGGGCCCGCAGCCAGGCTTACCGGGAATTTCAGATCCCAAAACGTTCCGGAGGATTCCGCACCATCTGTGCCCCCGTCCGGGCATTGAAAGATATCCAGAAAGCACTCAATGTCCTTCTGCAACAGCTTGTGCCTCCGTCGGACTGTGCGACCGGATTCGTCCCGGGGCGGAGCATTCGGGAGAATGCCGAACGCCATCTGCACCAGACCTGTGTGTTCAATACCGATCTGGAGAACTTTTTCCCGAGCATTTCGAGACAGATGGTCAGACAAGCATTGCACCGGGCTATTCCGGCCGACCGGTTGTCTCCCGACGTTCAGAACCTGATCTGCAAGCTTTGTACGATTCCCGGGCCGGACGGAGAGGAAGTGCTGCCCCAGGGAGCTCCGACTTCGCCCACCCTCTCCAACTTCGTTCTCCGAACGCTGGACGAACGACTCGCAGCGTATGCCGACCGGCATGGCTGCATCTACACCCGTTATGCCGACGACATCACGCTGAGCCACCATCACCCCGGAGCCGCGTGGCACGATTCTCAGACACAACAGGTGGTTCGCCTGATCGAGCGCAGCGGATTCCGCGTCAACCCCCGCAAGACACGTGTCCAACGACGCGGCGAACGGCAGGAGGTTACCGGGTTGACTGTCGGAACGAAGGTCAATGTCCCGCGGTCTTACATCGGCCACCTCAGAACGCTGCTCCACCTGTGGAAGCACTACGGCTATCGGGAGGCACAAACGATTTTCGACCGGGATTTCTGCGGCGGCGTCCACAAAGACCTGCGATCCGTCGTCAGCGGCAAGATCAACTACCTCGCCATGGTCAAAGGAGCCGACGATTCCACTGTGCTCAACTATCGGCAACAGCTCTCCCGATTGATTGACCGGGAGCGTCTGACGGCCGAATTTATTAACCGGACGATCTCTTCGGGCAGATCGCCCAAAACCACTGAATGATGGACCAACAACTCGAAATTTTGTTCCAACGCGTCGCAAAAGGCGATGCGTCGGCACTGGCAGAAACAACAAAACTTGCCGAAAACGGCGACACCGACGCACAATTCACTCTTGGAGTCTGTTATGCACAAGGCGAAGGCGTTGAACAGGACTACACCGAAGCTGCCAAGTGGTTCCAAGCAGCGGCAGAGCAGGGAGACTCCGTTGCACAATTCAATCTCGGAATCTGCTATGATGAAGGCCAAGGAGTCGAACAAGACGACACCGAAGCCGCTAAATGGTATCGGCTGGCAGCGGAACAAGGATATACCGAGGCGCAATTCAATCTCGCAGTCTGCTATGATAAAGGCCAAGGCGTTGAACAGGACTACACCGAAGCCGTGAAATGGTATCGGCTAGCAGCGGAGCAAGGAGATGCCAAAGCACAACTGAGCCTCGGGTTCTGCTATCATAGCGGCGAAGGCGTCGAACAGGACGACACCGAAGCGGTGAAGTGGTACCGCCTTGCAGCGGAACAGGGACTTGCCGAGGCGCAATACAATCTTGGAATCTGCTATTGCCACGGCCAAGGGGTCGAACAAAATTATGTCGAAGCTGCGAAGTGGTGGCGTCTGGCAGCCGAGCAGGGACTTGCCGAGGCGCAATACAATCTCGGGATCGCCTATGCCAATGGTATAGGTGTTGAACAAAATTATGTCGAAGCTGTGAAGTGGTGTCAGCTGGCCGCGGAACAAAAATATGCCAAGGCTCAATATAATCTTGGGTACTGCTATTACCACGGTCAAGGAGTCGAACAAGACTACACCGAAGCAGTGAAGTGGTATCGACTGGCGGCAGAACAAGGATTAATCAACGCACAATTCAACCTCGGAATCTGCTATGATGAAGGCCAAGGTGTCAAACAGGACTATACCGAAGCCATAAAGTGGTATCGACTGGCGGCAGAGCAGGGAGACGCCGAAGCACAAAGCAGGCTGGAGGAGTTGAACAAGTCTCCACACCACCTCTCCTGACAGGGACGATCGATTTTACCAACGACAAAACAGAATACAACGATGGAAAAAACAGCCATTCAAGACCTCCTTTCCCTTGCCGAACAAGGTAACGTCGAAGCACAAAACGACCTCGGCCTCTGTTATGTGAACGGCGAAGGCGTCGACAAAAATTACAAAGAAGCCGTCAAGTGGTTACGAGCAGCCGCAGAACAGGGACACGTTGCGGCACAATTCAACCTCGGGGAGTGCCATTACTACCGTAAAAGCGTACGAGATTACACGGAGGCCGCACGTTGGTATCGCGCCGCGGCTGAGCAGGGACACGCCGAAGCACAATTCAACCTCGGACGCTGCTATGGCCGCGGCAAAGGCGTTGAACGAGATGACACCGAAATCATGCGTTGGTATCGTGCCGCTGCTGAACAAGGCCATACCGAAGCACAAATCAATCTTGGGAATTACTATGATCACACAGGGAATCGTGCCGAGGCCATGAAATGGTACCGATTGGCGGCAGAGCAAGGAGACGTCCGGATGCAACGCATCTTGGGGGATGCCTATTCTCACGGCCTTAATCGTAGTCACGACTATTACGTGTCAGTAGTCAAACAAGATTATACCGAAGCTGTGAAATGGTATCGGTTGGCAGCGGAACAAGGAGACACCTCTGCACAATACGAACTCGGGTGGTGCTACGAAAACGGCCGAGGGGTCAAGAATTACAAAAAAGCCGTGAAGTGGTACCGACTTGCCGCAGAACAGGGAGAAATCCGGGCACAAGTTGATCTCGGGAACTGCTACGAAAACGGCCGAGGGGTCAAACAGAATTACAAAAAGGCCGTGATGTGGTATCAACGGGCAGCGGAACAAGAATATAACCCGGCAAGATGCAAACTCGGGGACTTCTATTATAACATAGAACAGAATTACGAAAAGGCCATGATGTGGTATCAACGGGCAGGTAGATATCACGGTGCGGAAAGCGGGCTCGGGAAAATCTATTACAACGAATACAATTACGAAAAAGCCTTTAGTCACTTCCGAAGTGCGGCAGAGTGGAGCGATAATGCAGATGCACGATATGGCCTCGGATTATGTTACATGAACGGACAAGGAGTCGAACAAGATTACACGCAAGCTGTTAAGTGGTTCCAAGCAGCGGCAAAGCAGGGGCATGCCAAGGCGCAATTCAACCTCGGAAATGCCTATTACAAAGGCGAAGGCATCGAACAGAATTATACCGAGGCCGTACGTTGGTATCGTGCCGCGGCAGAGCAGGAAGACACCGAGGCACAATATAATCTTGGAGGCTGCTATTACCACGGCCAAGGAGTCGAACAAGACTACACCGAAGCCGCGGAGTGGTGGCGATTAGCAGCCGAACAAGGACTTGCCATAGCGCAATTCAGCCTCGGGGTATGCTATGAAAACGGTTTAGGAGTAGAAAAAGACCCCTCGGAAGCTGTCAAATGGTATCGACTGGCGGCAGAGCAAGGAGATGCCAAAGCACAATACAACCTCGGAATTTGCTATGAAAACGGTCTCGGGGTGGAAAAAGACTCCGCAGAGGCGGCTCGATGGATACGCCTCTCAGAGGAACGAACGCGAATCAACTAAACCGGAACCGGTTACCGAATCATGATCCGCTATATCCAGAACGAAGCGCACTACACCGAAGTCGTCGAACGCATCCGACAGGTCGAACGGTATCTGTGGATCGGTACGGCCGACATCAAAGACCTGTACATGAAAGCGGGCAGCGGCGCCGTTCCGTTGTTGAAGGTGCTGAACGATCTGATTCTCCGGGGAGTCGAGATCCGACTGATCCACGCCAGGGAACCCGGCCCAAACTTCGCCGCCGATTTCGACAAGTATCCGCTGCTGTGGAGCCGGCTGGAGAGACGTTTATGTCCGCGCGTGCACTTCAAGATACTGGTTTTCGACGGTGCTCTGGCCTACATCGGCTCGGCCAACCTGACCGGCGCAGGCCTCGGCATGAAAGGAAACGCTACGCGCAATTTCGAAGCCGGCATACTGACCGACGAGCCGGCCCTGATCGACTCGGCCTCAGACCAATGCGAGGCCGTATGGCAAGGCGTATATTGCCGGAGCTGCGGACGGAAAGCGTTCTGCCACGATCGGATTAAATAACAAAACACGACAGGCTGCGCCAGTTTTCGAACGCCGAGCAGCTTCCGTTTATTCCGAGAGGCAACGCAACTGACGACCGTTGGCTCGGTAGTATGCGTC
>NZ_CAJTMN010000039.1 GCF_910577125.1 uncultured Rikenella sp. | reverse complement strand
CTAAAGTTTTTTTGGTTCTTTTTGTTCACAAAAAGAACAGTACCCTCCCGATAAGATGCAAATAAACGAAAGATTAAAAATACAAAATTATGGAATTTTTCGGGATCAGGCCGACTGTCCAAAAATTAGACGACCAGTGTCTAAAAATTAGACACTCCGAAATGATTCGCAAAAACTCATCAAATTGGTTATCAGATAATTAAAAACTTTGGCACACAAATCGCATAAAAGCAGACCAGGAACCAAAATAGAAAACCAACCATGAAACACCTGTTATTTTTGATCCTGATCGGGATCTGCATCGCCGCCTAAAGAGCCGGCCGGAAAAGATTTGCCGGTCTGCCGCCAAATCACTATATTTGAAGTGAGCACGGCGCAACGAGACTATACGCAACCCATCCAATTGAATGACAATATGATAACCAAACCTTTTGTTTTGCTGGGCGCCCTGCTCTTTTCGATGACCACCGCACTGGCCGGTGAAAAAACAGTGACCCCGAGCCAGGGCGTCCGGCTGACCGGACTTCGGGCCAGCCACACTTTCAAAGTAACCCTGCACCAAAGCGACGACGCGAGGCGAAACGGTGTTCGGCTGACGATCGACGAGCGCCTCGAACCCTACCTGATAGCCACCGTCAGCGGCGGCATCCTGCGGCTCGGCTTCGAAGAGCTGCCCAAAGAGCTGCGAAACACCGACAAATGGTCGTGTCCCGCTACGGCCGAAGTCACCCTCAGCCGGATCAACCGGCTCGCCGTCTCGGGAATGGCCTCGATACACACGGACGACACCTTCAGCGGAACCGCTTCGCAAATCGATGCCTCCGGGATGGGACAGATCGACCCGATCACCATTGCCGTGACCGGAAACGGCACACCCGAAATCGGCGTTTCCGGAATGGGACGTATCGACGTGACCCTCCGGAATCCGGTCGCCAGAATGAAAATCGATGCCTCGGGCATGAGCCGGTTCCGGCTGACCCACGACGCAAAGAGCGACGACACGAAAATCAACGCTTCGGGAAAAGGAGAGATCGACCTGACCTTGCAAGAGACCGGTTCGATGACGCTCCACGCTTCGGGCATGGCCACCATCACCGCCGACGGACAAACAGAGCGGTTAGAGGCGGCGACCTCCGGACAGGCCCGCCTCGAACTCGGCGACATGACCATCGTCGAAGCCGACTGCGAAGCGACCGGAATGAGCAGCATTGTTTGCCGCGTAACCCAGGGAATCGACGCCTCGGCATCGGGCACGAGTTCGATACGGATCGTCGCCGACCGGGCTATCCGAATCAACACCCAGACGACAGCAATGGCCAAAGTCCAGCAGGACAAGGCTGAAATTCACCTAAAGTAACCCACCGTCCTAAAAAAACGAACAATCATGCTGAAACGATTTTTCTTATCCATCGGCGCCCTCCTGGCCGGCAGTCTGCCGGTCGTGGCACAACAACAGACAATCGTGCCGAAAGTCATCGAAACCGGCCACCTGCGCGGCGCTGAAGTCAAACAAGGATTCGTAGTATCACTCCGCCAGGCAGCGACCAGCGGAGCGACCATAGTGGTCGACAGCCGTCTCCAGCCCTACCTGCGCGCCGAAGTGCGGGACGGGGTACTGTACCTCGGCTTCAAAGACCTTCCCAACGAGCTGCAACGTAAAAATCTGATTCGCAGAGCCGACGTGACCGTCACGACACTCGAAAAACTCGACGTGTCCAGCGGCGCGACGGTAACCGGCAGCGGAAACTTCACCGCCCCCGGCGAATGCGACATCGAGGTACATTCCGGTGCACAGGTCGAGGGAATCGACCTGGCGGCCAAAGAGGTGGAAATCGATCTGGGCTCCGGAGCGCAAATGAGTCGGAGCCGCATGACAGCGACAGAGGTCGAGGTCGACGTATCTTCCGGTGCGGAGATCTCCCTAAACGGTACGGCGACCCGGCTGAAAGCCCAGGCCCAATCCGGCTCTACGGCCAATCTGAGCGAACTCGAAGCCGCAGACGTCAAGGTTTCAGCCTCGTCGGGAGGATCGCTCCGATGCCGGGTCACCCGAAGTCTGGACGCCTCCGCCTCGTCGGGCGGTTCGATTCGGTATCGGGCCAACGAGGATTTGATCCACTCGGCGGTACAGATACACACCTCTTCCGGAGGGTCGATTCGACAGATCAAATAATGCATTCAGTCATGAATACCTTTATTCCCCCGTCGGAGTTGATAATCAACTCCGACGGTTCCATATTTCACCTCCACATGCGTCCGGAACAGCTGGCCGACACGGTCATTCTGGTCGGCGATCCGGATCGGAGCACACTGATCGCCAGCCACTTCGACCGCATCGAAAGCAGCACGGCCAGCCGGGAGTTCCGCTCGCACACCGGTACGCTGAACGGCGTGCGGCTCACGGTGCTCTCCACCGGCATCGGGTGCGACAACATCGATATCGTGATGACCGAACTGGATGCACTGGCCAACGTCGACTTCGAAACGCGACGTGCAAAACCGCTCCCCGAGCGCCGCTCGCTGCGGATCGTACGGCTGGGAACGAGCGGTGCGCTGCAAGAGGAGATTCCGTTCGGAGCGATGATTATGGCCACGGTATCGGGCGGTCTGGATGGTCTGCTCAACTTCTACGCCGGCCGGGAGGAGGTCTGCGACCGGGAGCTCGAAGAGGCGTTCGTCCGTCAGACCCGCTGGGAAACGCGCTGGGCGACACCTTATTTCGTACCGAACGACCCGGAGCTGGTCGAGCTGTTCAGCGACGTCGCCATTCGGGGTCTGACACTCTCCGCGCCGGGCTTTTTCGGGCCGCAGGGACGGGTAGTGAGGCTGCCGCTGACGCGACCGGATTATGTAGAAACGATTCGCCGGTTCGAGCACCGGGGAATGCGGGTGACGAACTTCGAGATGGAGAGTTCGGCCATTGCGGGGCTTGCAGCGTTGCTGGGACACCGGGCGCTGACCGTTTGCACCATCATCGCTCAGCGCGTGGCCGGCGACAGCCGTCCGGACTACGCTCCGTTCGTGCAGCGGATGATCGAGACGGCACTGAAAAAGCTGACGCGTTAATTCGCCGCGCCTACCCCATGCCGTTGGACTGCAACCTAAGTCAGAGGCGGCCATTGCCCACCGCGGGGCAACCAAACATGGAGTCTTGCGAAGCCTAAGACGCACGAACAGAGAACGGTTCGAAAATTGGGCTGAGCTGAACGGTGGAAATGCGCCAGCATTTCCCGTCCACGGGACGTGGGGCCCGCGGTGGGCAGATGGCTGTGTCAACCCAAATCTTCGCACCGTTCTCTGTTCGCGCGACACACTGAGTAAAGCAAAGAGAAGCCTAACAAAACACCTAACGGGTGCGGGGAGGGGCGAAACTGCGTTTCGCTGCGGCAGCCTCTACCCCATTCTCTGTCCGCGCGCCTCACGCTCCGCAAGACTCCCCCTCAAAAAATCATTCGTCAACGACACCCGACCTGACTGAGAAAACCACCCTCAACCCATACGAAAACACACAAAAATCGCTATCTTTGTCAGATATTCACCAACGGAAACCATTTTTTCTTATGAAGTTCATCATATCCAGCACCTTGCTGTCGAACAACCTGCAATCCATCGGTAAAGTCATCAGCAACAAAAACACATTGCCGATCCTCGATTATTTCCTGTTCGAGCTCGCCGAAAACCAACTGAAGATCACCGCTTCGGACTTGGAGACCACCCTGATCTCCACCCTGGAAGTGGACAACCAGAACGGCGACGGCGTGGTGGCGATTCCGGCCAGACAGATCACCGAATCCATCAAAGAATTTTCGGAACAACCGCTGACCATTACGGTGGACAAAGAGACCTGGAAAGTGACCATCAGCTGGAAAACCGGGAAACTCAGCATTCCGGGCATCACCGGACTCGGATACCCGGAACTGCCGGCGGTCGAAGAGGCTGCTGCGACCATCTTCTATATTCCGGCCCCCGCGCTCGGAGACGGACTCAACCAGACCCTGTTCGCTACGGCGGATGACGAACTGCGGCCGGTCATGAACGGTGTAGACATCGCTCTGTCGCCCGAAGAGATCTCGTTCGTGGCGACCGACGCACACAGACTCGCTCTGTTCAAGAACACCAACGTGACCTCGGACAAGGAAGCCTCGTTCATCCTGCCGAAAAAACCGGCCAATCTGCTCAAAAATCTCCTCTCGCGGAATGCAGAAGAGATGATCACCGTCACGTTCGACTCCAAAAATGCGATTTTCACGCTGCCGAAGCACAAAATCGTCTGCCGGCTGATCGAAGGGAACTACCCGAACTACAACGCCGTGATTCCCAACAACAACCCGAACAAAGTGCTGGTAGACCGAATGGAACTGCTCAACGCCATCAGACGCGTCTCCGTCTGCTCGAACCAGGCCAACCAACTGATTAAGATGGACCTGACCGCAGGGAATATCAACCTCTCGGCTCAAGACCTCGACTATTCGGCAGCGGCGGAAGACAACATCACCTGCAACTACGACGGATCGCCCATCGAAATCGGCTTCCGGTCATCGTTCCTGCTGGATCTGCTGGGCAACATCCACTCGCCGGAAGTATCGATCGAACTGGCGGATGCGACGCGGCCCGGACTCTTCTTCCCGTCGGAAAACGACACGGAGGGCGAATCGCTGCTCATGCTGCTCATGCCGATGATGATCAACGCGTAACCCCATCCGGACGATCGCAACGCTATGGAACTGAAGCTGAAACGTCCGTTGATCTTCTTCGACATCGAATCCACCGGCGTCGACCCGGGGAGAGACCACATCGTCGAAATCTCGCTCATCAAAGTGCATCCCAACGGAGATGAAGAGGTGAAGACCAGACGGATCAATCCGGGCGTCCATATTCCGGAGGAGACCACCGCCATACACGGCATCTCGGACGAAGACGTGCGGGATTGCCCGACCTTTCCGCAGATCGCCAAATCGTTGGCCGCATTCATCAAGGGCGGAGATTTGGCAGGCTACAACTCCAACAAATTCGACATCCCGCTGCTCGTCGAAGAGTTCATGCGGGCCGGCGTCGAAATCGATCTCGACGGAAAACGGTTCGTGGACGTACAGAACATCTTCCACAAGATGGAACAGCGGACACTGGCTGCCGCCCACCGGTTTTACTGCGGGACGGAGATCGAAAACGCACACTCCGCAGAGGCGGATATCCGCGCCACGTACGACGTGCTCAAAGCACAGCTGGACCGCTATCCGGACACCTTGGAGAATGATGTGGAATTTCTGGCCGACTTTTCGCGGACGACCCGGAACGTGGATTTCGCGGGACGGATCGTGCTGAACGACAAAGACGTGCCCGTCTTCAACTTCGGAAAACACAAAGGGCGGCCGGTGGCAGAGGTGTTCGCTGCGGAGCCGACCTATTACAGCTGGATGATGAACGGCGACTTTCCGATGAACACCAAACAGGTCATTACCCAGCTGCGGCTCGGGAAAGAGGTGGGCAAAAAGCAGCACAGCTCTCATTAACCCGGCAGCTTTCCGACAGGATCGGCCACGAATCATCCGTTAATAAGAGACACCGAACTGAATATGGTTATCAAACGCATTTTCACCCTCTGCATCTGTCTGCTGCTGAGCGGAGTTCCGCTGCCGGACACCGTCCGGGCCCAGACAGTCGTCAAAGTTTCCACCCGGGGGATTACGATGCGGGGCGAGAACTATCTCCTGCACAAGGTGAAAAAAGGCGAAACCTTATTCGCCATTTCCGAAGCCTACGGGGTGAGCGAAGAGGAGATCATGCGCGCCAACAGTTTGACACGTACCACATTGCGTGCCAAACAGACCTTGCTGATTCCACAGGCCAAACAGCGAGTCAACAAGAAACAGGGAACCGCTGCGACTGACCCGCAGCAGCAACAACTGCCGGAACCGCAGATCGAGACGCCACGGCCTACCGTGCCGCCGAGAACCATTCCGCGGCCTGTACCTGCACGGACGACGGAACAAGTCGTTCTGACCCACTCAGACACCCTGCAGACCCATGGCAAAGGGAAACGGAATCCGGAACGGGGCAATCCGTCGCAAGAGCTATCCGCTGCGGCGACATCCGGATTCGGCGCCAACGGCCTGCTACACAGCCGGGATGCAAAAGCACCGATCGAAGCGGTCGTCCTGCTGCCGTTGCAGGAGGGATTGAGCTCGAACCACCGGTTCGCCGACTATTACCGCGGGATTCTGCTGGGGTTGAACGCATTGAAACAAGACGGAATTTCGGTCAACCTCCGCTTCCTGAACACCGGAGCGGCGGAAGAGATGGTCGAACGCCATATCCGGTCGGGAGCTTTGGATCGGGCCGATCTGATCATCGGGCCGGTCTATCCGATCGCGTTCGACACCGTGGCCAATTATGCGGCGCAACGGGGAATCGCCGTCGTCAGCCCGCTAGGAACGGTGGGGGCGGACGACAATCCGTACGTCTATGAAGCCTCTCCGGACGAAACCCATGCTTTCGACCGCATCTTCGAGCAGTTCGGCGGACGGCCCGGAACGGTGAGCGAGGGAGACAATCTGCTGGTGATCGACCATGTCGAACACCCGGACACCGCGACCTTCTCGCTGATCGAATCGCAGTTAGGCGACGCGATCTCCACCCTGTCGTTCAGCGGCGAACGGGCGAGGAGTCAGGATATGGACGCTCTGCTGACGGCTGCCCTGGAACGGGGGCGGCACAACATCGTCTACGTGCCGGTCAACCGGGCGGATGCCTTGGAAGGAGTACTCTCTCACCTCAGTTCGCTGGTCAGCAACGGGCGCTATCAAATGACGGTTATCGGCACCCCGCGGTGGGAGTGGGTGCAGAACATCAACCTCGACCTGTTCTACAAACTCAACGTACACTACCCGGCTTCGTATCACGCCGACCGGAGCGATCCGGCGGTCGCAGCGTTCTATGCCGAATACCTGAAAGAGTTCGGCGAGTTGCCCAGTCCGTATGCGTTCCGGGGATACGACGTCATCCGGTATTTCGGAGGCGCACTGAACCGCTTCGGAGCAGAGATGCCGGAGCGGTTGCAAAAGGAGTCCTATCGGCCGAACCTGTTGCAGGTAGGCTATACGTTCCGGCAGGAATCGGACGGCGGAGAGCAATCCGGAAAATTCCGGAACGTGGCCTGGCCGATCGTCAATTTCCGCCCGAACTACACCATTCATGTGGAACGGTAAGCTTTTTTAATGAAACGCCCGTTGCGCATACTTTTGTGGAGCCTCACGACAATTGTCGCGGGGCTTCTTCTTTCGTTCGGCCTCTTATGGATACGGGAGTGGCGGCCGGCCCCGGTCGAGGTGATCGAGACGGCAGCGATAGCGGGCAACGAGCCTATTTTACGACGCGGAGACACGATACGGATCGTTTCGTGGAATATCGGTTATGCCGGACTGGGCGACGACATGGACTTCTTCTACGACGGAGGGAAGCGGATGCGCACGTCACAGGCCAGAACGGTCGAGAACCTGCATCGGATCATCCGGTTCCTGCAACAGGCCGCAGCTTCCGGAGAGGCGGATTTCATCCTGCTGCAGGAGGTAGACCTCGATTCGCGGCGGAGCTACGGAATCGACGAATACGACTCGCTGCGGCGAGCGCTGCCGGGATATGAGAGCTGGATGGGATTGAACTACGTCGCCGACTTCGTGCCGATTCCGCTGGGCGACCCGATGGGCGGCGTCGAGGGAGGGGTGGCGACCTTCAGCCGATGGCGGCCGGCACGGGTGACACGATACAGCTATCCGAGCGGATTTCCTTTTCCCATGCGGCTTTTCAACCTCAAACGGTGCCTGCTGAGCGCCGCCTTTCCGGTACGGGACACGGCGACCGGACGGATCGACACGCTCTTCATCAACAACACCCACAACACGGCTTACGACACGGGAGACATGCGGAGCCGTGAGATGGAATTTCTGCGGAACTACCTCTCCGACAAGCCTTACAGCATGACGACGGGCGACTGGAACAGCTGTCCTCCCGGCTACCGGCCGAGCCGGGAGGCACTGGAAGACGCCCATTTCCGCCCGTTCCCCATCCGGCAGACCGATTTCCCGTCCGACCTGAGGTTCGTTTACGATTCCCGCACCCCGTCGGTGCGTTACGGTTACGAGCCTTACCGGGCCGGGAGCACGACGACAACGGTAGTGGATTTCGCCCTGTGCGGTTCAGGCATCAAACCGGTGGCCTGCGAAACGATCGATCTGGGGTTCAAAAATAGCGACCACAATCCTGTGACCGCTACATTTGTTATTCGATAGTCTTCCGCTCCTCCTCTTCTTCCGCGATTGTCTCCGGCACATCCGGTTCCGGAGCCGCTTCGAGAGGCTCAACCGCCGCCTCCGGTTCGCCAACCCCCGCCTTCTTCCGCCGTGCCCGGACCGCCTTTTTCCGAACCGGTGCCGGTGCCGGCTCCTCCGCCTCCGCGCCCGGCTCCGGAGCGCTTTCCGGACTCTCCTCCTCCACCGCCGGTATCGGCGCCAGCAAAGCCCGGACGCCGGTAATAAAGGTCATCGGATGGGCCGGATTGCCCGGTACATACAGATCCGGCGTATGCCGCTCGAAGAAATCGCGGTTCACGGCCGGCGACCCGTCGAACAAACCGCCCGAGATGGCATCTGCTCCCACGGCAATCAACACCTTGGGCTCGGGAATCGCCTGCCAGGTAATCTCGATCTCCCGCGCCATGTTCGCAGTCACCGGCCCGGTCACCACCATCCCGTCGGCATGGCGCGGCGAGGCGGTGAAGCCGATCCCGTAGCGTCCCATATCGAAATTGACGTTCCCGGCCGCCCCGAGCTCCATCTCGCAACTGTTGTCGCCCCCCGCCGAGACTTCGCGCAGGTGCAGGGACTGTCCGAACAGCCGTTTGACCTCGGGCCGCACCGCTCCCTGGTCGAAAATCCACCCGGGTTCCTCGCCCTCGGTCACGACCAGCCCCTCGCGGGTCGAAGCGGCCAGCCGATAGTCGTTGGTGAAACGCACCTGCTCCGGAAACTGCACGGCGCACTCGCCGCAAAAAAGACACCGCCCCAGATCGAGCCGCATTTTTGGTTCGAACGAGATGGCTCCCGTCGGACATAAGGCACACAACTGCGCCCGCTTAGCCGCCGTCAGCCGGGCTCCGGTCAGAATGGGCCGCCCCCGGAACTCGTCGCACAGGGTCACCCGATCCAAGTGCCTGATATATTGGGTGCCATGCTGGATCAGCACCCGGAAATTGGTCAATAACATATCTCGTACCGCTCTATTTGGTTAGAAACCGGGCCTCCGCCTCTCGCGCGGCCCGCGTGCGGACACCGCAGAAAGCCCCTACAAATCGTGTCCGCAATAAGAAAGGTTGAAGCTCTTATTACTTACCGGGAAGTCCGAAATCTGCGCCCCCCGGACCGAAAGCGCCAGCATCATCCAGTTATGCAGCGACGGATCGAAAATCCGATACCCCCGCAGCTCTCCCTCCCGGTCGGTCAGGGCGACATGGCAGATCTCTCCGCGCCACCCCTCCGTCATCGAAACGACCAAAGCATCAGGAGCCAACGACCTGCCGTAGTCCGGAGCCGGATAGGTCTCGAACCAGCGGCCCGCCAGCTCTTTGCACCCTGCCCCGATCATGGCGTAAGAGACATCGGCCTCCCGCAGCCGCATCTTCAGACGGGCCATCAGGTCGCCGTTCATCCCATCGGCCTCCGCGTCGATCACCACCGGTTCGAATCCCTCCAGCGAATAACCGGCAAAGGCGCACCGCGCATCCCGCCGCACTCCCGCCATCCGGGCCGCCGGCCCTACGGCTCCCACCTGCAGCGCCTGCCGGGCCGTCACGGTGCATATCCCCTCCAGACGGGACAATACCGACGGTGTGGAGAGCAGATCGCGCCCCACCATCCGATACCGTTCCATCACCTCGGCCAGCGTCGTTTCGATGTGTTTGGCCCGCTCCAGCGTCAGGCGGTAGTTCGCCCCGAACGGCCGTATCAGCCCCTTTCCGAAACGGTTTCCGCACCACTGCTGCATGGCGTTGATAACCAGCGTCCGAAGCGCTTCGCAAGCCACATGTCCCGTCTGATACCCCAGATCCATGCACAGCGCGGCCGTATCGCCGATGTGGATCGCCAGCCGCTCCATCTCCAGCGCCACGGCCCGTTCGCAACGGATCAGGGCGCTCCCCTCCCACGCTCCGCCGGCGCCCGACTCCAGGATGCCCGCCAGGGCCGTCCCATGCCCGACGACGGTATCTCCGGCTATCGTCTCGCCGAACAACATCTGGCGCAGCCGATGTCTGGTGCCCGTAATGCCCGCCTCGACGCCTCGATGCTGGTATCCCAGCGCGATTTCGAGGTGGACGATCCGCTCGCCGTCGCATAAAAATCGGAAGGCGCCCGGCTCGATAATCCCCGCATGCACCGGCCCGACATGCACCTCGTGCAGCTCATGCCCGTCGATCGAATAGAATGGATAGGTGTCGATCCGATCCCGCTGCCGGAACCGGTCGAACGGATAGCGCAGCGGTTTGTCCCACGGCGTCCCGGCAAAACGAACGCCATACCGCTCCGCGATATCCCGCTCATACACGTGCAAGGCCGGAATCTCCGCCGCCAGCGACGGCAGCCCCTCCTCGTCGTGATAGCCCCGGAGGTATTTCGCGGCCAGCAGTTCTCCCGTATCATCCCGCGCCACCACGGCATAAAAGGTCAGCCCGCACTCCTCCGAGGCATCCTGCGGAACAGCGAAATAAGCCACACAGCGTCTCTCCGCCACCGCCGCGCCCGCTTCGTCCAGCAACAGCCGCCGCATATCTTCGGCAAAAGAGGCATAGGGCAGCTCCGGTATCTTCCCCTCGGGAAAAATCCCCACTCCGCCCGTGGCCGCCGGACGACACACCGCCCATCTGTCCAATGTATTCATTCCCATCCTCGTATTAATATGCAATCGAATCGATCAGCGTGACCAGTTCCGGCGCCTGCCAGACCCCGGCCACAAAAGTAGCCAGCACCATCAGCAACAGCACTGCCGAAAGCCACGGATTCCTCCCCTCCTCCATCCGCACCCGCGAAAAATCGGCGGGTCGGAACAGCAGGGGCAACAGTTTGGAACAAAGCCAGTAAATAACCGTCACCAGGAGCAGTGCCACCGGCACGAAAATCCACCATAACCCCTCGTCCAGCAGGCCGGTGAGTACGAGATACTCCGTCCGGAAGAGCACCGACGGCGGCACGGCGATCAAGGCGATCAGACAGCACACCAGCACCAGCCCTCCCAGCGGATCGACCCGGAAATAGCCTCCGTTTTTCGCCACACGATAATTGCCGAACATCTTACCCGCCACACTGAGCTGCATCAGGAAGGCTCCTTTGATCAGGGTGTGAGCCAGCGAATGCAAGACCGCCGCCCACACGCCGATGCCTCCGATCCCGAGTCCCAACATCATCAGGCCGCTGTTCTCGACCGTGGAATAAGCCGCCAACCGCTTCAGATTGCGAGTCCGCCCCAGATAGACCGCGGCCATCAGGAGCGACAGACCGCCCAACAGCAACAGCACGTGTCCGCACCACGCGGCCAGTTCCGGAATCCCCTGCATGGTTTTCCAGACCCGGAAAACGGCCACGAAGCCGCCGCCGACCAGCGCCGACGAAAGAAATGCCGAAGTCGGTGTCGGCGCACTGTGATTCGCATCCACACCGACGGTGCAGAAAGGAAAGATTTCGAGTTTCGAGCTGTAGCCGACCACGATGAACAAAAAGGCCAGCCGCAGATACAGTGCATTCCCTGCTCCCGAAGCAATGGCCTGTGTCAGCCCGGCATACGACAGGTCGGCCTCTCCCTCTGCCCCGGCCGCAGCGGCCACGGTGCTCAGCAGCAACACGCCGAGATAGGCGACGGCAATCCCCACGGAGCTGATAAAAATGTACTTCCAGGTAGCCTCCAAATTCCGCAGCGTGCGCCGGTGATAGGTCAGCCCCGCCGCCGCGAGGGTCGTGGCTTCGAGGAAGATCCAGGTCACGGTGATGTTATTGGCGAAATAGACGCCGGTCAATGCCACGTTCAGGGCGATCAACGAAATGAGGTAGATCTTATACTCCCGCAGATTGTCCTGATCGAGATACCGGTTGCTCTGCCAGCAGCACAGCCACCCGACGAGCGTCATCAGGGCATAATAGGTCACTCCCAGGGTGTCGAACGTAAAGTAGAGCGCTGTCGTAGTCCCGCGGTTCAGCACGGCCCAGACGGCGAATGCAACCTGCGCCGCAAAAAAGAGGCTGGCGAAGAACTGCACGTAGGCTCGCTGCCGCGCCACTCCTACGAGCAGGGCGAGCACCGAGGCTAAAATAAACAGATGTATCAGCATAAAGCGGTAAGGATCAGTCTTTGATGGAGGAGAGTTTTTCGTTGTCGAGATTGGGCAGCCGTTCGCCGATCTTGGAGAGGAAGAGCCCCAGCATCAGCACGCCCATCAGGATATCGAGCAGGATGCCGACATTGACCAGCATAGGGAGTTCGGCTCCCACGGTCAGCGAAAAGAGAAAAACCGCGTTCTCGATGACCAGAAAGCCCACGAGATGAGAAAATATCCGCTGCCGCGAGGTCACGAGCACCAGCCCGGTCAGCAGTCCGAACAGCGAGATGCCGAAAAACAGGGTATTGACCTGTGAATCATCGACCCATCGGGTGATCGAGAGGCTCACGACGAGCACCAGCACAGAGAGGAGCAGCGAGCCGAAAGCGGACATGGCTTTTCTGCTGACCCGGTTGATTTGCGTGCGCCGGATAATCCGAAAGAGCAGATACGGCACGAGTATCCCTTTGCAGGCCAAGGTTTCGGCAATCACGAAAATTTTCGTTCCGAGTCCTTCGCCCGGCCCGAGCTGCATCAGGGCGATCCCCATCAGCAGCCATCCTTGCAGGCCGACGATCCACGCATAGTGACGGAAACGTTCGGTCACGGCTGCGTAGAGCAGCGAAACGGCGTATATAATAATGAATAGCAACAACATACGGGTTGTTATTTAATGTTCGTCTGTTTTGTTCTCCGCCCCGGGCTTCCGCGACGCGGGCAACTATGGGCGATTAGGCGGGCTGATGTACATCGGCAACGGCGGGTACGGCTGGTCTTTGACGGTTAACAGTACCTTTGGCATGGGCTTGGGCTTCAACGCGCAGCCCCTCCATCCCAGCCACACGGACTACCGTGGTCACGGTTTTCAGTTGCGTTGCCTCTCGGAAGTGCGTGTCGCACTCACAATTGGCAGCCTCTACCCTATTGGGCTGACCCAGCCGCAGCGAAACGCAGTTTCGCTCTGTCCCGTTTTTCGTTCGCGCATCCGCAACAGACAATAGAAACCCCTACCCTTCCCTAATTCAGGCCGCTGGTCATCAGCACATAAGCTACGCCGAAGCCCAGCAATCCGATCGCCGACAAGGTCGCCAGATAGGTGGCGTTCTTCGTCATCCGGTTACGCGCCATCAGAGACTCTATCGCTCCGACCGACACACCGTATCCCGCCATCGCTACCAAAAACCAACCCGCCAGCATCCATCCTTCGATCTGTCCCGGAACCACGACGTTCACCAACAGCGTCCCCCAAATCGACAACTTCAGCCAACCCGCCAGCTGAATAAACGCCAAATCCACCCCCGAAAGATCCAACACCATCGCCTCGTGCACCATCGTCAGCTCCAGATGCGTCCGCGGATCGTCCACCGGCAACCGGCCGTTCTCCACCAGCGCCACATTCAAAAAAGCATATCCCATCACCAGCGAAAGCATCAGCCAGTTCATCGACGCGTTATCAAACGTGGCGAAGATCGCACTGAACGAGCCGTAGCCCGTCACCATCGCCAACGTCCCGACCAGCAGGAAAAAACACGGCTCGACCAGCATCGAGAAGAGCACCTCGCGCGCCGAACCCATCCCCTGAAAGCTGCTCCCGCTCTCCAATGCCGCCAGTACCAGCGCCAGTTTTCCGAACCCCAGCAAATAAGCGAACAGAATAAAATCGCCATAAAAACTCACCGCCGCAGGAAAAGTCCCCAACGGCAGCAACAACACCGCCCCCAGCGCGGTCGCCAGATAGAGCGCCGGCGCTGTCCGGGTCAGCCAGGTGGCCGACGTGCTGTACACCTCGCCCTTCCGCAACAAAACGCCGACGGTCAGCAGCGGTTGGAAAAAACGAACCCCCGTACGTCCCGCCAACCGTGCACGGGTCTTGTTGATAACCCCCTTGATGCACACCGCCGACACCAAAATCAATAGTAAAGGAATGATGAACATAGCCGTCGAATCGTTACAACGCCCCGCAGAGCGACAATATCAAAATCAGGACGAACAGAATCAGCGCATGAAGGACATAGTGGTTCGTCTTTCCCGTCTGGAACAGGGCCAGCCGCGCCGTCCACCGCCGCAACAGATGCGCGAACCAATGGGTCACCGCCCGGGCCGTGGTATCGCGATCCTCGGTCGAGAAGGTGCGTTCAACCGGGAAAATCTCCTCTTCCGACAAAGCGGTCTCCGCCGTCTCCCGTTTCCGATCTCCCCACATGGTCTGCAACTCGCGGTTATACGACGAGGCGGTGTACTGCATCCGCTTGTTCGGCACGGTGAAAGCGCAGCCCCAGGTCGGCCGCCGCACGCTCCCGACTCCTGCCCGCCGGTTGAGCCACTGTTTCAGGAAGAGCAGCCCCGCGGTCAGCACCACCACGCCCACCGCCATCCCTTCGACGATCCACATCCGGTCGATCATCGGCTGGGCATAGTACCGCGCACCGAACAGCACGTCGGCATTTTCGAGCACGATATAAGGATAGAGAATCGGCCCGGCCAGAATCCCCGCCAAAGGCAAGACCTGCGCCAGGAGCATCACGCCCCCCACCTCACGCGCCTCGCGCGCCGCACACCCGCGCGGATTTCCCAAAAAAGTAATCCCGTAAGCTTTCGTAAAGGTCATCAGGGTCAGGCCCCCCACCAACGCCAAGGCCACGATTCCCGCCACCGCGACAGCAACCATCTCGCCCCGGGTAATCGCCCCGAACAAGCCGTCGAAGAGCACGAACTCCGAGGCAAACCCCACCAGACCCGGCACCGTGCAAATAGCCAGCGTCGCCACCAGAAAGAGAATCCCCGTCACCGGCATCCGCCGCAGCAAGCCTCCCAGCCGGTTCATATCCCGGTTATGCGTCGCGGCCACCACCGATCCCGCCCCGAGAAAGAGCATCGTCTTGTAATTCGAGTGTCCCAGCACATGAATCAACGCCCCGCCGAAACCCGCATAGGCCAGAAAATCGCTCTCCACCGATCGTCCCAGCAGCCCCAGTCCGATCCCGAGGCAGATAATCCCGATGTTTTCGATCGAAGAATAGGCCAGCAGGCGTTTCAAATCGGTCTGCACGGCTGCGCGGGCAATCCCGAAGATCGCTGTCACCGCCCCCAGCACGAAGACCAGCAGCCCCATGGCAAAAATTCCGTCAGGCGTCAAAGCCAGAGCCGACCGTACAATGCCGTAAATCCCCATCTTGATCATCACGCCGGACATCATCGCCGAGACGTGCGACGGTGCGGCCGGATGGGCCACCGGCAGCCACATGTGCAGCGGAAAGATCCCCGCCTTGAGTCCGAATCCGACCAGAAAGAGCAGAAAGGCCGGCACGGTCATCCCCCGTCCGGCAAAGAAAGCCGCTCCGCCCTGCGGCGCCACGAACGCGCCCAGCAGGAAGAAAAACCCGATGTGCATCAGCACGAGATACCCAACAGCCGCATGCAACACCTCTTTCCGCTCCCCGTCGAACATCACGAGCACGAACGAGCTGAGGGTCATCAGCTCCCACCAGAACAAGAATCCGTAGGTCTCTTTCGCCCCGATCACCCCCAGCATCGAGTAAAACAACACGACCAATGCCGCGAAATGCAATCCGGTCTGTGCGTGGTTTTTCCCGACCGCATGCCCCGGCAGGTATCCCACGGCGTACACCGAACAGGCCACGCCGCTGATCGCCACGGCCAAGGCAAAAACCCCTCCGATGGCATCCAGCTCCGGCAATACGAAATCGCCGGCCGGCACCGTCGCTCCGGCTGGCAACACAATGGCCGTCACCCCCGCCACCGCGGCAAACACTGCCCCGACGGCAATCGCGACTGCCGCCACGATCCCTTGGAACCGTATGCCGGGTACGGCGAAAGGCAGCAGACTGCTCAAGGTTAAAATCGCAAATATATTCGTCCAATCCATAATCATCCGATCATTACTGTCGTTCGGCCGGCAGTTGTCCGGTCATCCGAAAATATTTCTCCAGCACCAGCAGCGAAATGATCCGCTCCCGCCGCTTGTCGCGGAACTGTGCGATATACTCATGCGCATGGGCCGCAATCCGTTCCGCCTCTTCGGGATGCGCGACATAATAGGCCATTTTCTCCGGCAAATCCGAAAAGTCGTCCCGAATCTCGACATAGTGGTACCCCGGAACGAGCGTTCCCTCCATAAACCAGGTCTCGTACTTCGGTCGCGGCATCACGGCCAGCGAGTTGGAAGACATCACCCACTTCAGGTTGCTGGCCACGTCGTTCCCCTCCAGCGTCATCACGAATTTATATTTCAAATGTTCCCACAGCGAGATTTTGGGTCTCATCCACTCCTCCGGGCAGTCTCCGGCCGACGAAATAATGCCGCAATCGCAAATTTCGCTCCCGAAGTAACGCTCCATAAATCGCACCCGATGCGGTTTGGTCGTCCGATTGACGTCGCCGCGAAAAATCGCGCGGTCGAGTTTCCTGCGGAACGGCATCCGGTCTTTGAGGAAGGTAAAATGCCTGATTTTATTCAGTTTGAGGAGTACGGAACAGGCATTCGCCTCCTCTTCCCCTTCCGCCGCAATCGGACGGCTCTTCACCACCGACGGCCACTCCGGCACGTAGGTCACGTCGCCCGGGCAGAGTCTCCACCTCAACTGCGGGTCGAACCACCGAATGAATTCTCTCGTGTCGAAATAATAGACCGAGGCCATCCCCTCCCGCGTGTGTTCGCCCAGCCGCGGCGAATCGGCCGGCAAAGCGACCGGCGCGTTCAACCGGCAATAGTAATTCACCCGCCGTTCGATGTACTCCCAATCCTTCCGCCGTCTGGCCCGCGCCAGCACCCGTTTCAAGCGCCACCGCAACCAGACGCCCGGCACCGCTTCGCGTCGCAGGCAACCGAGGTAGTAGCACAGTTTACTGTTTTTTCCCGATCCGAGGTGCATCCCCTTTTAAGTTTTCGTATCCATCGTTGCCGAGGCCGCATTGCACCGCCAGCTGTGCCACAGCCGTCGCCATCACGCCCGCCGTCTCCGTCCGCAGGCGGCTCTCCCCCAAAGAGACCGGAACAAACCCGACAGCCCTCGCCGCCGCGATCTCTGTCGGAGAAAAATCCCCTTCGGGCCCGATCAACACGCAAAATTCCGCACCCGAAACACCGACCGCCGCGTCGCGCAAAGCGGGAAACAGCTCGACCCGCTCCGCCAGCGGCGTCCCTTCGTCGCAATAAGCCACAAAACGGCTCTTATATAATGTATCGGCCGAAGCGATGAAGTCCCGAAAGGGCGTTGCCTCGTCCAATCGCGGCACGTAAGCCTTAAGAGACTGTTTTACAGCGCTCAACACAATCTTCTCACTCCGATCCCTCCGCACGGTCTTACGTTCGGAGTGCTCGCAGACGAGCGGCGTAATGCGGTCGATGCCGATCTCGGTGGCTTTCTCCAAGAACCACTCATACCGATCGACGTTTTTGGTCGGAGCAATCGCGACATGCAGCCGATACGGCCGCACACCGTGTTCCGTCTCGCGCGACAAGATACGCACGCTGCACGCTTTAGGCGTCGCACCGCCCACGATCTCGGCCTCGTACCACCCGCCGCATCCGTCGGTCAGCCGCACCCGGTCTCCGCCCCGCAGGCGCAGCACTCCGCTCGCATGACGCGTTTCGTCGTCCGCCAGCGTATAAAGGTCGACATCCGCCGTAATATCGGGTATATAAAACAGGTGCATGCGGACAGACGAGAAAGCGGGTTATCGGACAAAAATACAACGTAAACCCGATATGCGCCAAAAAAAATGACGTAAAAGCCTGATCGAAGCGCGTGTTTATACGAAAAACAGGCAGGTCTGCGTGCTAAAAACCTTGCTCGCCCCGCCCCGGGCTGCCGCAGTCGTCTTTCGGGCGATCCGGTAAGTATCGGGAATCATGGTTACAGCTACTCCTCGTCGGCGATCGGCATCCAGGGAATATGTTTGAACTTCAATATGGCATGGGCGTATTACGATCTTCCGGACAGTCGTGCCCACGGTCTTCAGTTGCGTTGCCTCTCGGAATAAACGGGGGCGCGTGTCGCACTCGCAATTGCCAGCCTTGTGGGTCGGACGCCCGGGAGGTACCGCAATTTTCGACGCGTGAGCGGCGTGTTGCGGGCCTCCCGTGGGGAGGCGTCCGGCCCGCGCGACTCTTCGAGTCGCAAAAGTTCAGCCCAAAGCACCGTCCCGTGTCCGCCTCACTGCGGCTCTGCTGTCGCTCCGCCACGTTTGCCGTCGCCCGCTGGGATTTCATCTCGGTTTTGCTCGCCGCAAAACGAGAGAAATCCCTCTTTACGCGGGCGGGCGACGGA
>NZ_CAJTMN010000038.1 GCF_910577125.1 uncultured Rikenella sp. | reverse complement strand
TCCTCTAAAGTTTCTTTGGTTCTTTCTGTTCACAGAAAGAACAGTACCCTCCCGTAACCAAAAACAGACATAATATCAATTTAAGCGTGTTTTACATGAGTTAGCAAATCATCGGGTCGTTTATTCAGGTAATGGTTTTCGCGTTCGCGCATTTTGGCCGCATCGGTTTCGGTTTTGTCCTTATATCCCGCCAGGTGCATGATTCCGTGGATGATAACCCTCAGGAGTTCCACGTGGAACATCACACCGTACTCCTCCGCATTGTTCCGCACCGTGTCGACACTGATAAAGAGATCGCCCGACAGCACCGAGCCCGCCGTGTAGTCGAACGTGATGATATCCGTGTAATAATCGTGTTGCAGATAGTGCCGGTTCATCTTCAGGAGATAAGCGTCGCTGCAAAAAACCACATGGATATCTCCCGCCTGAAAGTTCTCCTCCGCCACCGCCGCACGTATCCAGGCCGCCACCGCACGTTTGTGGCCCGCGATGCCGAACGCCGTATCTTCCGAATGAAATGCAATGGCCATAATCGTTTTCTTCGTTATCGTTTGATCCAGCTCTCCGGATTGAGGTTGTCGCTCTCTTTCCAGAGTTCGAAATGGAGAGTCGCCTGTTGATTGGCCGGCGCCTTGGCGACCGTTCCGATCGCCGTTCCCTCGATCACCCGTTCGCCCTCGCGCACGGAGACCGACTCCAGATTGGAATAGATCGTCAGATAGGCACCGTGCCGCACCATCACCGACATCCCGAGCCCCTGGAAAAAGAAGACTTTCCGCACCTCTCCCTCGAACACGCTCCGCACCTGGCTTCCCGCCCGAGCCGCCAGATTGATCCCTTTGTTATTGACCTTCACCCCCTTCTGATCCGGATGGTCGTGCAGTCCGTAGCGATCCACCACCACTCCCTCCACCGGTCGATCCAACTCCCCTTTCCGGGCCTCGAAACGCCGCGTCAGCGCCGGATCGTCGCTCTTCACCCGGGTCGTCGTTCCTTTCCGGGCATTCGCCACCGCACTGCTCTGCTTCCTCACCTCCTTCTCCACCTCCTGCTGCAACCGCCTCTCCAGCTCCGTGACTTGTCTCCGCCGCTTATCCGCCTCGGCCAGCAGCTCTTTCTCTTTTCCCTTCAGGGCGCTCTGCGTCCGCTTCAACTGCCCGCGCTCCTCCTCCAGCCGCACCAGCTCGGCCGCATGCTGCTGCCTCAGTCCGTCGAGCCGATTTTTTCTCTCGTCCAGCTCCGTCGTCTCGGTCTTCAGCCGAACCGCCAGATGTTGCAACTCGGTCGCCTTTCGCTGTAAGTCGGCGCTTATATGTTTAACATAATAAAGTCTCCGTGCAGCGTCTGAAAAGTCACGTGCCGAGAAGACGAACGAAAGAAAGCTGTTATGGCGATAATTCTTGTATGCGATCCGTATAAGTGCTGAATATCTGTCCTTTAGGAGATCGTACCGTTTTTGCAGTTCGGCGAGCTGCCGCGTTTTCGCACTCAAGTCTCCGGTGAGTGTCCCCATCTCGGTTTCGATCCCCTGAACGATCGACTGGCGGTTCTCCAGTTTCGTTCCGATCAGTTTCAGGTTGTCGAGTGTCTCCCCCTGCTCCTTCCGGGTATCTCCGACCAGCCGGTTGATGCGCGCGATTTCGGCTTCGGCTCTCCGGATGCGGTCTTTCACATCGTCGCACCTCCCCGAGCCGGGAAAGAGAAGCAGCATGGCCGCAGCTATGGAGAAAAGTCGCCGTCTCATAGTCATTTTTTCCCGTTTTCAACCGCCTCCAGCCGTCGGAGCCGCTCTTCGATCTTCCGTCCGTCCGCTCCCGCCTCCAGCGCCCGCTGCCAATAGGTCTTGGCCACAAAATATTCGCCCAGTTCGAACAGGATATCGCCGTAATGCAGGAAAAGTTCCGAACTTCCGTCGGTATCCAGCACCAGGGCCTGACGCATCAGGTCACGCGCCTCCTCGTATCTCCCCAGCCGGTACAGCACCCACGCTTTCGTATCGAGAATCGTGGCGTTCTGCGGCGTCAGCTCATTGGCCCGTGTCGCCATCCGCAGAGCCCGCTCCAGCTCTCGTCCCTCCTCGCTCAGGTAGTAGGCGAAGTTGTTCAGCAGCATCGCCCGGTCGGGCGTCAATTTCAGTGCCCGTTCGTAATATTTATAAGCCTCCTTGTGCTTTCCGCCGAGGTGGGCCATATCGCCGCAGAAACTCAACGCCTCGCTCGTAATCGAGTCGTTGGTCGAATAACGGATCACCTCATGCGCCGCCTCGATCGCTCCGATCGTGTCGCTCCGCTGCAACCGAACGGCGAGCCGGGTCATCCCGAGCTCCGGATCGTGCGGAAAACGCATCTGAGCCTCAGCCATATAACGGTCGACCGTATCGGGCTGTTCTCTGAAGTGCGCCAACTCGATCGCTGTCCGATAGAGAGACAATGGTACCCGCCCTTCGCCGATCCATCGGGCCAGGTATTCCTGTGCCGTCTCCAGCTGCCCGCCCCGGATGAGGTGCCTGATATAAAAGTCGCGGGCCGTACTGTCGCCCGGCGCCGACCACAACACCGCATCGGCCAACCGCGCCATGTAGACGAAATTTCGCTGATAGAAATCCGGTGATCGTCCCCCCACATAGAGGTCGAAATAGTTCACCTTGGCCTGCACCGGAAAAGAGGGGTTGGCAAAAACCGGCATCAGCGCCTCCGGAAACTCCGGCCACTGGTCTTTGATCCGGTAGTACTCCGCCAGGGCGATCCTGGGCCCCACGCCCGTCGAATCGATCTCGATAGCCCGCCGATAGTTCTCCATCGCCACGCTGTCGCGCCGCAGCGCAGCCGCCAGCTCGGCCAGCTGGATGCGGAAAGCGCTCTCGTCCGGCATCTCCTCGCACACCCGGAGCATGTAGTCGTATGCCTCGGCATATCGTTCCGCCCGGATCAGCGCCTGCCGTTTCATCTCGACCGTCTGGGACTGGAATCCGCTCCTCGCCTGCAAGGTGTCCAACAGGACGATCGCCTCGTTCGTCATCCCCCGCTCCAGCTTCAAGGCAGCCAGTATCGAGATGAGCTCCAAATTCGAAGAATCCCGCCGGAAAAGCTCGGTAAACAAGCCGTCTGCCGCCGCATAGTCGCCCGCCACCGCCATCAAACGGGCATAATTGTCCGCGTAGTCCGCACACGCCGGATCGATCTCGTAAGCCCTCCGCCCATACCTCAGCGCCGTCTCCTGCTCGCCGATCATCCGGGCGATGCCCGAGAGACGATAGTACGAAGCGGCATGCTCCGGCACCTCGCGCAGAGCCGCTTCGTAACACTGCGCCGCTTCGCGCAGCGTCCCGAGGTTCTGCCGCTTGACCCCCTCTAAGTAGAGTCTCGACGCCTCCTCCCTCCTCCGTTCCCCCTCGTCGCCGGAAGCCATCGCCGAACTCAACGCGAAGAGCCCGATAGATAGATATTTCAGCCCTTTCCGAACCTGCATCATCTGTTTTTACGAATTATTTCACCCCCGTCGACCCGAAGCCGCCCTCTCCGCGCCGCGTCTCGTCCAGCACGACCGCCTCTTCCCACTCCAAACGCTGGTAGCGGGCAAAAACGAGCTGCGCCACCCGCTCGCCCGGCTGCATCTCGAACGGTTCGTTCGACAGATTCACCAGCAGCACCTTCAGCTCGCCCCGGTAGTCCGGGTCGATCGTTCCGGGCGAGTTGATGACGGTAATCCCATGCTTGGCGGCCAGTCCGCTCCGCGGCCGCACCTGAATCTCGTACCCCTCCGGGATCTGGAAATAGAGCCCCGTCGGCACCATCACCCGCTCCAGCGGCCCGATGGTCATCGGTTCGCGCGTATCGGCCCGCACATCGAGCCCTACGGCCTGCGAGGTTTCGTAAGCCGGCAGCGGATTTCCCGACCGGTTGATGACTTTCACTTTTTCCATAACGTACCGATTTTTCGTCCTCCGAGCTCCACCTTACAGGCGACGAGCAGATAGATCAAAAGTAGTAAAAAATTGAGCGTTACCCTCCCCCCGTCCGGCAAAAGCGCCGTGGCGTACGAGAGGCCGAAGATCGCGCCCCCCAACAGGAAATAGAACCCGATCCGCCGCAAATCGAACGGCACGGGAAAGTATTTCCGACACAGCAGATAGCTGGCCGTCACCATCGCGAGCATCGACACGACCCGCGCCACCGCCGCTCCGTGATACCCCATCGAAGGAATCAGCAGCAGGTTGAGCACCAGTGTGACGGCCACTCCCGAACCGGTGATGTAGATCGCCACCCGCGTCTTGTCAGCCGCCTTGTACCAGAACGAGAGGTTGACCAGAATCCCCGCCAGCAGGTTGGCCAGCAGCAGGAGCGGCAACACCCCCATCCCGCTGCGGAAATCCGACCCCACGATATAAGCGAACTCGCGGGCAAAGAGCGCGAGTACCAAAAAGATCGCGATGCCCGCAATCGTAAAGTATTTCGTCGCCTCGGCATTGGTCGTCCGGAAATCCTCCTTCGAGAAGCCCTGCAGGAAGAAGGGCTCCGCCCCGAGGGTATAAATCTGGCGAAAAATCATCAGCAGCGCTGCAATCTTGGCCACCGCCGTATAGACCCCCAGTTCGGCATCGGCGATCTCGGCCGGGAGCATGAAATAGATCAGCTGTCGGTCGATGAAGTCGCCCGCCACACCCATAATTCCGGCCATCATGAGCGGTATGGAATAGGCGAAGATGCTTCGCAGCAGCGGCAGCGAAAAAGCCCTCGAAAGCAGTCTGATGCTGTGCGGCAGTAGAAGGAGCAAGGATACCGTACTGGCTATCAAATTGGCCACTACGACCCAGAGCGGGCTCTCCGTTGCCCCCGGCACATAGGAATAGAGCAGCACGCAGGCCGCTACATTGACCCCCACGCCCGTCACATTGACGATCGTATAATAGACCGCTTTCCGCTCCTCGCGCAACGCCGCGAGCGGAATCGCCGCCACGTTGTCCACCACGATCAGGGCGGTCATCGCCGCGATGCAAGCCGGATCGAGCCGCATCACCCCCGCCAGCGCCCCGTTGCAGGCGGCCATAATCACGCCGAACAGCGAGGCCATCAGAGTCACCGCTCCCCATGTGGTGGTAAAAAGGCGGCGTTTTTCGCCCGGCGTCTGACACTTCGCCGCATAGCGGAAATAGCCGGTCGCCAGCCCCATCGTCAGCACGACATTGGCGAACGGAATAATCCCGTAGAGCAGATTGACCTGTCCGTAGACCTGTTCGGTGAGGATGCGGGTCAGATAAGGCGTCAGCAGGTAGTTCAGAAACTTGGACAGAATGGCGCTGACGCCGTAGACCGCCGTCTGCGAAGCCAGTTTTCTGAGTATGTGAGCCGCTGCCATGCGTTTTTATTCGATCAACATATTGCATCCCCGGAGCTGCGCCCCCTCGATCCGCCCCAGCACCCGGAACGATCCGTCCGGATAGACGATCCCCCGATCCTGTATAGCCAGAAACGAGCACGACCAAAGATTGGCCAAGTCGATGATATTCAATCCCCCCGTTTTCCCCATCGCGAGCGGTTGCAACGGGCTCTGCAAATCCCTTGTCGAGACCCGCATCCACGGCGGACAGCGAAACAGCCCCTCTCCCGCTGAATAGGCCTGTGAAAGCAGCTCCGTCATGCCGTACTCCGAATGTATCTCGGCCACGCCGAATACCCGTTTCAAAGTTTCATGCATGGTTCCACGTGAAACCTCCCGCCTGCGTCCCTTCATCCCGCCCGTCTCCATCACGACAGCATCGGCCGATAATTGCAACTCAATCCCTTGATTAGAAAGATATTCCGCATAGTCCAACAACGCAAAAGCCACCCCGATCAGCAGAATTTTCTCCCCCTTTTGCGAAGCAGTTGCGAGGTCGGCGGTCAGTTTGTCGTGGTCGTACAAATAAAATCCCCCACAAGCCCCGTTTTGCGCCTGCAAACGCTCTACCATATAGACCAGCGACGATCCTCGCCGCTCCATATACGACGGCAGCAGCGCAAAAATGCTCCACTCCGCCGCAGCCCCGTAGAAGTGCTCGAAACCGTGCGTAAAAGCCTCGTCGTACAATGCCGTCGAAGCCACATAGTGGCGACTCGTTTCGTTGCCCGTCGTCCCGCTGCTGGTGAAGACCGTCTCCGGCTCACGGTCTGTCGCCGCGCTCCAGATCCGGTGAGTCTTGAAAAACTCCACCGGCAGGTACGGAATTTCGTCTACCGTGGAAATCCCCCCCGGATCGATCCCCAACAGATCGATATACTGCCCGTACGGCTCACAACGCTGTGCCTGGAAGCGGAACACCTCCAACGCCAGCGCCTCGTCGAACCGTTCCGAAGCAAAAATCCGATCTTGTAGCGCAACAGCCATCAATACAGGTAGTTATTGAACGGATACCGTCCCTCGTGAATCTCCCGCACCATGCCGTACAAATCCTTCCGCAACCGGTCGATATTGATTCGCTCCGCCGCCGAGATAAAGATGCACGGCACCCCCTCGTTCCTTGCCATCCAGCTTCGCTGGAGCTGTTCGAGCGTCCAGTTCTCGCGCGTCTCGGGCAGCAGATCGTCCGCCTCCTTCTCGACGTAGGTATAAGCGTCTATCTTATTGAAAATCAAAAAGACCGGCTTATCTCCCGCTCCGATCTCGCGCAGCGTCCGATTGACCACCGCGATCTGATCTTCGAAATTGGGGTGCGAAATATCGACCACATGGAGCAGCAAATCGGCCTCTCTCACCTCGTCGAGCGTCGATTTGAACGACTCCACCAGCTGCGTGGGCAGCTTGCGGATAAATCCCACCGTATCGGACAACAAGAAAGGCAGGTTTTCGAGCACCACCTTCCGCACCGTCGTATCCAGCGTGGCGAAGAGCTTGTTTTCTGCGAAAACGTCGCTCTTGCTCAAGAGGTTCATCAGGGTCGATTTCCCGACATTGGTATACCCCACCAGCGCCACCCGCACCAACGATCCCCGTCCGCTACGCTGAGTGGCCATCTGGCGATCCACCCTGACCAGCTGCTCCTTGAGCCGGGCGATGCGGTCGCGGATGATCCGCCGGTCGGTTTCGATCTCCCGCTCCCCTGCCCCGCCGCGGGTTCCCGTCCCCCCACGCTGCCGTTCGAGGTGCGTCCACATCCCGCTCAGCCGCGGCAACAGGTACTGCAGCTGCGCCAGCTCGACCTGTGTCTTGGCATAGGCCGTCGTGGCCCGCTGGGCGAAAATATCGAGAATCAGCCGCGTCCGATCCAGAATCCGAACCCCCAGTTCCCGTTCGAGGTTCCGGGTCTGCGACGGCGAAAGCTCGTCGTCGAAAATCACTGTTCCGATCTCCCGTTCTTCCAGACAGGACTTGATTTCGCTCAATTTTCCGCTACCCATAAACGTCCGCTTGTCCGGAGCCGGCAGTTTCTGCATGAAGGTCGCCGCCGTCTCGAACCCCGCCGTCTCGGCCAGAAACCGCAGTTCGTCCAGATACTCCTCCGCCTCGCGCACCTCCTGCCGGTCGCGGATCACCGTCGCCAGTACCACCTGTTCCGGCCTGTTTTCCGCCGGATTTTCCATCGTTTTTTCTTTTCCCATCCCCATCGACAACAAAACAAGCAAGCGTCTCCGGAACCCGTCCAGGTTCCGCGACGCCCGCTTACAAATTTACGCTTTTTCGTCCACCTACCGTGCCTTCTTCCGCAGCTTTTCCGGCACGATCTGCGCCGGCCCGGTCACCCTGCCGTCCACCATGGCACGCCAGTTGAGCCGCAGCCGGTCGGCCGTTCCCCGCCGATAATTGACCTTCCCCGTCCACGAGTCGATCAACAGATCGAGATACATCTCCTCGCTGACCGGAGTTTCCTCGCCGATCTTCAGCCGCACGTACCACATCCCGTCATGCTTCTCGCAGCAAATCACCTCGTAATCCGGACTCTCGAACCGCCTCGGATCCCACAGCCGCACCAGCTTGGGCGACACATCGACTTCCGATTTCGGCCCGTAGAGTTCCGAATTGAGCTTCACCTGAAAGTTCATGGCCGGAACCAGCGTATCGAGCCGCATGACCGTCTCCAAGGCCTCCTGCCGTTCTTTTTCGTTCCGGAAACTGTCTCTGTCCGGCGCGTCGTATGCCTCCACTTTCCCCTGGTACAGCGCAATGTCTCCGTCCGCCTGCGTAGCGAGTTTCAACACCGCCGATCCGTTCTTGGAATCGATGGCGAAACCGAGGTTGAAAAACCCGTTCACTGAATCGACACAACTCAGATCGAGCACCCACACCCCGTCCTGATCCTTCTCCGCGCTGTTCACCGAGAAGTGTTCCTTATCGACCCACAGCGGCCCGCCCATATCGGTCATCAGCCAGAGCGGAAAACCCGGTGTCTTGTAAAAATACCCCTGCACCTCCGCCGCATGCCCGCTCTCCTCCTGCAACACGTCCGGCACAAAGCGGAACCTCATCTCCTCACCGACCCACCGGTCGACCTCCTGTGCCCGCACAGGAAAAGCGGCGACGACCAGTCCCAGCAAAAAAGCCGCTCCGACCGTCATCCGCCGGATTGTCCGAAAAATCGATTTTCTCCGATCCATATCTTTCCAAACATTAACGTGAATCAACCATACTCGTGTTTCGATTGCCGCCCGAAAGCCGGCAACCGCTTTAAAGATAGTCGTTTTTCACTTCTCTTCCAACCTTTTCATGAAAAAAGGCGGCCGGAGAGCGAAAAATCGCTTCCCGGCCGCCCGATTTCAGTTATCCCGACCGCTTAGTATTCGCGGATATTCCCTTTGTAGGTGATCGAGTTCGCCGCCCCCGGATTGTTCTGATCCAGCGACTTGTTGGAACGTACCTTCAGAATAGCGACCCCGCTCTTGGGATTGATGGCAAAGTCGAAGTTCAGGTTCGCCCCATTGTCCGCCACTGCAGTAAACTTTACTCTGAAAACGCCTTTCTTATCCGTTTCGCACGTCCAGCCGTCATACCGGTTGGTATTTACCCCCGGGCAGTTCACCATGTAGACTTCCAGCGAATTGGGCCGGATTTTGGTGTATTCGTACCGCGTAATGGTCGTCGTCCCGGTATTGGGCTGGATGTATTCGTACGGTACGAACTGGAAGTTTTTGGCCGGTACCACACGGTTGATGAGTTCTGCGGTGAGCATCTCCTGACGTGCCTTTTCGGCCGCCTTTTCTTCCTTGGATTTCTTCTGTGCCTGTGCCGAGAAGCTGACCGTCATGAGGGCGGCCATCAGCAAAATCACTTTTTTCATGGTCTTTTGTTATTTGATTGGTTAGTTTTCTGTCGTTTTCTATTGGACGATTCCGTTTCCCGTCGGTTTAAAAGCCTCAGAACTGCAACTCCCCCTGCCCCGCAATCGTCTCCACCGGAATCCCCAGGTGTTCGTACGCCCTGGCCGTCGCCTCCCGTCCCCTCGGCGTCCTTTTCAGGAATCCCTCCTTGATCAGGAACGGTTCGTACACCTCTTCGATCGTCCCCGCATCCTCGCTCACCGCCGTGGCGATCGTCCCCAAGCCCACCGGCCCGCCGCCGAACTTGTGGATAATGGTCGAGAGGATCCGGTTGTCCATCTGATCCAGCCCCCGGGTATCGATATCCAGCGCATCGAGCGCATGCCGGGTGATATCGAGTTCGATCCTTCCCCCGCCGCGCACCATGGCGAAGTCTCTCACCCGCCTGAGCAGCGCATTGGCGATCCGGGGCGTCCCCCGCGACCGTCCGGCGATTTCGCCCGCCGCATCGGCGTCGATCGGTATGCCCAACACCTGCGCCGACCGCATCACGATTCCCTGCAAAGTGGCCACGTCGTAATATTGCAGGTGGCACTGGATCCCGAACCGGGCCCTGAGCGGGCTGGTCAGCAAGCCCGACCGGGTCGTGGCCCCGATCAGGGTAAACGGGTTCAGTTTGATCTGCACGCTCCTCGCGCTGGGCCCCTTGTCGAGCATGATGTCGATCTTGTAGTCCTCCATCGCGGAGTAGAGATACTCTTCGACGATCGGACTCAAACGATGAATCTCGTCGATAAAGAGCACATCTCCCTCTCCCAGATTGGTGAGCAGCCCGGCCAGGTCTCCCGGCTTGTCGAGCACGGGTCCCGAAGTGACCTTCATGGTCACCCCCAACTCATTGGTAATGATATTGGCCAGTGTCGTCTTCCCCAATCCCGGCGGCCCGTGCAGGAGGACATGATCCAGCGCCTCGTCGCGCATAATGGCCGCCTTGATAAAGATCGAGAGGTTTTCGACGATCTTTTCCTGTCCGCAGAAAGCTCCGAGCTCCTGCGGGCGAATCTGTTCGTCGAACTCCTTGTCGGTCTCTATGTTCCGTATTTCGCTCAATGTCCTTTGACTCCGAATTTACCTCCGAAGATACACATTTTTTCGTTCCTTACCACATAGCCGCGATTTTTTAGGAAGAGAGACCATTCTCCATCGACACCGGATGACCGTTTGTGTCTTGCGGAGCACGTGAGGCGCGCGGTCAGAGAACATTGGGCCGACACAGCCAATTGCCCACCGCGGGCACGCGGGGCCCGGCCGGCCCGAGGCCAGTTCCAGCCGGCTCAAAGCTCGACAGTCGCCCGCCCGCCTAAAGAGGGATTTCGCTCGTTTTGCGGCGAGCAAAATCGAGATGAAATCCCTGCGGGCGACGGTTGAATTGCCCGCGCGCGACAGCTGGAGTAGGAAATCATTCAAAAACGTTGTTCGCTTTTGAATAAGATTTCCGCCAGCGCGCGGTTGCGGCGGAGCGACAGCGGAGCCGCAGTGAGGCGGACACGGGGCGGAACCATTGGCTACGGTTTGGACGGAACTTTTGCGACCCTTTGGGTCGCGCAGTCCGTCGCCATCCCCGGCGGCGGGCTGCAACTCGACGGAGCTCGTTGCGCCTTCCGCTGGCGCCGCACTGCGATGGATTTTCAGCTCCCGCGGCCAACGCGTTCGTGTTACGGCGCGGAGCCTTTATTATTTTCCCGAGATCGACAGCCGAACAACGTTAGATAAATCGGGTATTTTCCGCGCGCCACGCCTTAAGGGGGAAATCTTGTTCAAACACGACTGCGTGTTTGAACAAGATTTCCCCCTTAAGGCGTGGCGCGCGGGTCTTAACGCTCTTTTTTCAGTCGCCCGCGGCAATTCTCGTCGGTTGGCACTTGGCCAACCGACAGAATATGCCCTTTTACGCGGGCGGGCGACTATCGAGCTTTGTGCCGGCTGAAACTGCCCTACGCGGGCGGCGGCCGAGTGACCTCGGCGGGACAGAGCGATACTACGTATCGCTTACTTATTTGCTTCGCCCTATTCTCTGGCCGCGCGCCCGCGCAGGGCAGATGCTGGGTCGGCCCCAATCCTTGTACATTCTCCGATCGCCCGGCACAAAAAAGCCCGGAGAACCGCTATTCCCCAGGCTTCGCTATTCCTATCCTCACAAGAAATTACTCCTCTTCCCGCTGCAACCCCTGCACGTAGATCGCCTTCAGCCGCTGCACCCGGTTCTTCACCGACGGCTTCACAAAATACTGCCGTGCACGCAACTCCTTGATCACTCCCGTCTTTTCATATTTCCGTTTGAACTTCTTGAGGGCCCGTTCGATATTTTCACCCTCTTTGATCGGCATGATAATCATATCCGTGTATCCTTTCTTTTCGTTTTTACTGTGATGCGCGTGCAGATCTCCCTGTCGAAAGAGAAAACGATTCCGAACCCCGCACGCCGGGCCTCCGAAACCTTTCCAAACGTATGTGTTCTCAGTTATCCATCGCCGGTCTCCCGGCTCCATCCGTTCCTAACCTCCCTTCGATCGCTCCCCGTAGCGGGGATTTGAGACGACAAAGATAACCATTTTTCCCGACAATCTTTTTCATCCCATTTTATTTTAATGAAAGAGATAGATTTATTTAAGTAAAAAAGAAGAGTAAGAATCCCTGTGGATGGCGTGGATAAAAAGATCGAATTTCGGTTGTGTAATCGGTTTTCGACATTTTTTCCGCTGCTTATCCACAATTCCTTTCACTCTTTTGAATTGATAGACTGTCATTTATCGGATTTTTTCCACACATCTCTCGATAGACGATTCACATCTCTTTTTGCTCTCGCATTTGATGATAACCCTCCTTTTTCGGAGCACCGAAGATGTGGATGAAAAAAGAAATTTTTCGGTTGCGGATTTCGATTCCGCATACATATGGATTTTTTCCCGGACGGATCAACCCTTCGTCGTCAAAAGTTGTGAAAAGTTTCCGACAGCCTTTTCACAAAATAGCGAAAATAACCCCGTTCTCGTTTTCAGGAACTTCGACCCGTGCAACCGAAAATATCCACACCCTGTACACATGCACTTCGGGCGAAAAGCCCTACCTTTGTCATCGGGAAACTTTTTCTTCTCGGGTGGATACAACAGCTTCGACCTATTTTTTGCAGCAGACAGCCGGTTCGGTGCACTTCCCGACCGGTTCGGAATCGGTCGACCGGTCGTCCGATTCCCTCCGGTGGTTGCGGCCGGCCGCCTCGTCAGCCGAAATATGGGGCTCCCGTTCCACTCTCTCCGCAGAGCTCACCCCGCGGGGAAACCTCGTTCCGGTCTCTCCGCCGCACGATCCGTGGCAGACCTCCGTCGTCATGGTCATCCTCATCTGCTTCTACTGCTACGTCCTCTACCGTTTTCGGCGGGATATGGTCAGCTGCCTGAAAAACATCGGCCGCACGGAAGACACCCTTACCCTGATGGAGGGCCAGGGAGCCGATTTCGTCTACTTCCTGCGCAGCGGCATCGCCCTGGCCGTCCTGGCCGGTTCGGCGCTCGTGATGGCCTGGCTCGAGATCCGGTGGCCGAGGATCGAAAGCTACTACCTCTTTATCGGATCCGTCGTCCTCTTCCTGCTGATCATCCTCTACCGCCGTCTCCTCTTCCGCCTGTTGAAATGGCTCACCGACGAGAAACACATCTTCGACGAGATCACCTTTATCGACCGCATCGACATCGCCTTCGTCGCCCTGCTCTACGCTCCGCTGGCCATCGTCATCGGCGTGAGCGGCCGCCTCTTCGAACCGGGTCTCGTCGTGCTCGGCGGTCTGGTCGTCTATCATTTTATAGCTCTGTATAAATACTTTAGATTACGCGCGTTTTCTAAATTGCAATGGATTTTGTACCTTTGCTTCGTCGAAATCCTGCCGGTGAGCTTCATTCTCGCCCTGGCACTTCGGCAGAGCAGCAGCGTCATCGACTGATTTTATGGCGAAAACACAGAAAGTAAAGCGGATACTGATCGCTCAACCGGCTCCTTCATCGGACAAGTCTCCCTTCTCGGAACTGGTTTCCAAACACAAACTCGAAATAGATTTCCGACCCTTCGTTGCGGTCGAAGGAGTGACCCCGAAAGAATTCCGCGCCCAGCGGGTCGATGTGCTGGCCCATACGGCCGTGATCTTCACCTCGCGGAAGACCATCGACAACTTTTTCAGCCTGTGCGAAGCATGTCGGATCCAGGTGCCGGAAGACATGAAATACTTCTGCGTGACGGAAGCCATCGCGCTCTACCTGCAGAAATATATCGTCTACCGGAAGCGGAAGATTTTCTACGGGACGGCAACCTTCGTGGATTTGATGGAAGTGGTGGCCAAACACAAGGACGAGCGCTTTTTGGTCGCCCTTTCCGACCCTTATAAGCCTGAAATCGAAGCATTGCTGGGGAAGACCGGAGTGAAATATACGAAAATCATCCTTGCGCATACCGTGGCGGCCGACCTGTCGGACATCTCGATCGTCGACTACGACCTCGTGGCATGTTACAGTTCGGCCGACGTGCGGGCCCTGCGGGAGCGGTTCGAAGTATTGCCCGAAGGGATGATCGTCGCTGCACTGGGGAATGCCACCGCCCGGGAAGCATTGGGCGGAGGGCTGAAAGTGGACATCGTGGCGCCGACACCTCGTTTTCCCTCGTTGACCATGGCCATCGACAAATACGTGGCGGCAATCAACAGCGGCGATTCGGTCGAAGGATTCGGGATGACGGCAGCGGACTTGGGCAGCGAGTCCCCGGCTGAAAGTAAAAAAGGGAAAGCAGCGACGAAAGTTTCGGCATCGTCGGGCAGCAGCAGACGGTCGGTGGCGGCTACGACAGGAAAGTGACGAATCTCATGGATGCACAGTCGTTACATAGGTCGGACGGGACGGGTGATGCGGAGGGGAGGCGGTTTACTTTGCCCAAAAGCGAACGGCTGGCCGCACGGAGCGATATCGGACGCCTCTTCACGTGTGGAGAGGCGTTTTTGGTCTATCCGGTGAAGTGCACCTATCGGTTTCGCCCGGACGGGTCAGCGGATAACCGGATGATGGTGATCGTGCCGAAACGGAACTACAAACGAGCCGTGGATCGGAACCTGCTCAAGCGCAGGATGCGCGAAGCCTATCGGCAGAACAAGACCCGGATAGGGGTGGATGTCGCCTTTTCGTATGTGGCCAAGGACGAACCGGCCGATTATCGGACAATTGAGAAAGCAGTGATATCGATATGGGAGAGACTATGCAGGATGCACGACCGACCGACAACGGCAGCGGAGTGCAGCGACGGATCGGGTGGGGGAGGAGAGTAGCGATTGCTCCGTTCGTCTTTTTGATTCGTCTCTATCAGTCAGCGATTTCGCCATTTCTGCCTAACTCCTGCCGGTTTACCCCCACCTGTTCGGCCTATGCTCTGGAAGCCTTTCGCAAGCACGGTTTGTTCCGAGGTTTTTATCTGACCGTTCGTCGTCTGTTGCGGTGTCATCCGTGGGGCGGTAGCGGTTACGATCCGGTTCCGTGAAACAGGTTGTTCGAGGCTGTTGCAGCAAAACGCAGTTTTGCCCGTCCACGGGACGTGGGGCCCGGCCGGCCCGAGGCCAGTCGAAGCTTGACGCGCGCCACGCCTTAAAAAGGGAAATCGTTCAAACACGACTGCGTGTTTGAACAAGATTTCCCAAGGCGCGCGAAAAATCCGTCGCCCGCCCGCTTGAAGAAGGATTTCACTCGTTTTGCGAAGAGCAAAATCGAGATGAAATCCCAGCGGGCGACGGTAAATGCGGCGGAGCGATAGCGGAGCCGCATGGGCTGACACGGGACGAAGAGCGACAGGCCGAATGCGGCGGTGAATTGGGCTAAATTTAGAGCGGGCCGAAGCCTGCGGGTCGCAAAATCTTTGGAGTACTTCAACCCAAGCCCGGGTTCGAAGTTCCCAATCAGTCGAGGCTTCCGTTTATTCCGAGAGGCAACGCAACTGAAAACCGTGGGCGCGATTGTGCGCGTAGCTGGGGTAGAGGTCCTGCGTGCCGAAGGCCAAATACCGCACCGTGACGTCGCCCGTCACCGGCGTACACGACCAACTGCACCCGTTGTTGCCGATGCCCCTCGCTATGCCCTCCCAGCCCGTACGACCGAAGTCGCGGTAGCCCGGGGCGGGGTACCAGGCAAGTGGGGTTCCCGCAGTACCATCGCTGCTTACCTTGTACAACCGACCGTTGGTCGCCTTGTAATCTCCATTGGTGTATTTTTCACCCGCTTTCCCATCTGAATAGTACGGGAAGGTACCGGTCAAGGGTTGATCCAGGTCTGTCGCCCGCGTAAAGTCAGACCAAGTTCCGTTCTCTGTTCGCGCGCCTTGGAAAATCTTATCCAAAAGCGTGGAACGCTTTTGAATGATTTTCCTCTTAAGGCGTGGCGCGCGGTCGAGCATCGACTGGCCTCGGGCCGGCCGGGCCCCACGTCCCGTGGACGGGCGAAACTTGCGTTTCGCTGCGGCCGTGTCTGCCCCTGTTTATTCCGAGAGGCAACGCAACTGAAAACCGTAGGCGCGGCCGTTCGCGTAGCTGGGACCGAGGTGCGCCACGCTGAAATCCAAGTACATGCCAAGGGTACCGCTAACCGTCGAAGACCAGCTGTAACCGCGGTAGCCGACGTCGTCCAGCGCGCCCGTATCCCGATGGCGATAGCCCGGGGCGGGGATCGGACAAATAAAAATGCCGGCAGGAGAGCCGGCAAAAACAGAAGGACAGTGAGAAAGAGAGCTATTCCTTCTTTTCCTGCTCCACCACCGCCGGCAGCTCCGTCTCCGCGAACGACGCCGGCACCTCCAGCACAGGCAACCGCCTCATCCGTCTTCCGACCGCTAAGATCGCCGTCAGACCGTAAATTCCCGTCAGCACCCACAGCGTGATGAACTCCGGCCCCACATCCGCCAGCGTCGCCCCCATCGTCCTGATCCGCACCACCGCATTCATCCCGTTGCTCGACGGCATCATCCGCCCCAGAGCGTACATCCACTGCGGCATCCCCACCGTAGACCACGTGATGCCGCTCACCGCCAGAAACATCACCGACGTCACCACGATCACCAGCATCGAGCTCTCGCGCCGTTTGAAAAACGTTCCGATCGTCAGCCCCAGGAAGATGATCGACAACAGATACGGTACGAAAACCGCCAGCACCGACCAGTGGCTCCCCTTCATCGGATAGTCGAAGAATTTGTACTGGAAGCCGAACATATAGAGTATCAGCGGTATATAGAGTATCAGGTAGGCCAGCGTCTTTCCCGCTACCATCCGCCCCGCTCCGTATCCCTTGAACCGGTTCCACATCCGCCGCTCGTACCACGTCCCGCAGACCAGCCCGATCCCTACCAGCAGCAACTGTTGCGAGATCAGCACCAGCACCCCCGGCATGATCGCCGTCGCATATCCTCCCACCGGATTATAGAGCACATCCACCCGGTAATCCACCGGTCGTGCCGTCCATTCCGCCTCCTTCTGACTCAGTCCGGAAGCCATCAGCGTCCCCATCTGCACCTTCGCTCCGGCCGTCATGACCACACCGCTCACCGCGTTCAGGAAGTCACTGTATAACAGAAAATACCCCCCGTCCGCATAGAAACTGACATGGCTCTGTTCGCCCGCCAGAATCCGTTTCTGGAACCCGTTCGGAATATAGAGCACCCCGTAGACTTTCCGATGGAGAAAGAGCGACTTCGCCTCCTCCAGACTCTCCGCCTCGTACCGCACCGCCGCCTGAGGCGTGGCATCGAGCATCCGCGTCAGCTCCCTGCTGCGTGCCGTGTGGTCCAGATCGACCACCGCAACCGGAAACTTCCGCACCACCTGAGGCGCATAGACCAACGGGTAGATCGTCCCGTAGATCAGCATCGCCCCCAGCAGGATCAGCATCGCGCCCCCGTCCCTGAAGATCGAGACGAGTTCGGTTTTCGTTATTTCCCAGAATTTTTTCATGGCATCAATCTTTCCCGTAGTACTTCGGGTTCACCGCGATGTGTTTGAGCCTCGGCATCAGCAGAGCCATAGCCGTCACGAATACCCCCATGGCCGCCAGATCGCCCAGCGACCGTGCCGGCGGCGCCCCCCTGAGGCTCTGTTCGATGAAGAGGTCGATAAAGAAGGTGTACGGGAAGAGTTTCGAAAGAGCGACGATCGCCGGATACATCCCCAGCGCCGGAAAGGTGAGGCCGCAGAACGAGAGCGAAGCCGTAGCGAACCCTCCCGCGATCGACATCGAGAAGCGCGTGTTGGCCGTCAGAGCGACCAGCATCACCGAGATGGCCATATAGGCCAGAATGACGAACAGATTTCCCAGCACCAGCAGCACCGCGGCATGTCCGTGGAAAGGCATTCCGAGGAACCGGTAGAGCAGCGTATTCATCAGCAGCGAGATGAGGCAGAACATCAGCAGATAAGGCGCCAGCTTAGCCGCCAAGGCCCGTGTGACGCTCCCTCCCGCCGTCTCGATCCACTCGGGGGCCGTCCCCTCCTTGAGTTCGATCCCCACCACATAGACCGTCACGATCGCGACCGTCACGATCAGGGCGAGGAACATCACCCCCGGCAGCAGGTAGTAGGCATAGCTCCCGTACGGGTTGAACAGGACGTGCTTTTCGAACGGAATGGGGTAGGCCATGGCATATCCCTGCCGCTGCGGAATCCCGCGGGCTCCCAGCAGCTGGGTCTCGATGCCGATGTTGAACGCCTGCAGCACGGTGGTGATATCGCGCTTCAGCATCCCCGAGTTGAGGATCTGCGCTCCGCTGATTTCCGCCGTGACCTGTGCCCCTCCGTGTCCGGCATAGATGTCGGCCTGCAAGCCTTTCGGAATGACGAGTACGGCATTGACGAGCCCCTGTACCATGGCCTGCCGCCCCTGTTCGATGCTCTCGACGTGCAGGGTCACGGCTGCCGACGGCGTGGCGTCCACCATCCGGATCAGCTGCCTCGACAGCTCGGTCTTGTCGCCGTCGTACACGGCGACGGGCAGGTCTTCGATCACGCCTTTCGCAAACAGCAGGCTGTAGAGCACGCTCATCACGGCCGGCAACACGATGACGGCGGTCACGAGTACTTTGCTGTGTCCGAAACGCCTGATTTCGCGCAGTATGCTCTTCCTGAAGGGTCCCATTCGGGTTATTTTTTTAACAGTTCTTTTATCTGTGTCTACCCGCAGAGAACTGCCGCTTTTTGAAAAAAGCGGCACCAAAAACTTTTAGATAGCTACGCTACTCCTTAGGCTCCGCAGTCCTCATTCTTCGAGAATCTTTTGGGTCGGGGTTCTCCGGGCGCGTTGGGGTAATTACCGCTTTATACGCGCCCGGAAGAATCCCCGGCCCAAAGAGAGTCCGAGGGTTGGGCCGCCGGCAGCTTTAGGATGCGTAAGCATCCTCTAAAGTTTTTTTGGTT
>NZ_CAJTMN010000037.1 GCF_910577125.1 uncultured Rikenella sp. | reverse complement strand
CCCTTAGGGCTGCAAGAACTCAGCCTAATCCTCTGCCGTTTCGGGCTGCGCGCTCCGGGGGTGGGCCGAAGGCCCAGCGCGCAAGCCCGGCGACCCAATGGGTCGCAAAAGCTCGGCCCATTCACCGCTCCATTCTCGGAGATTCGTCCTCGGCGCCCCCCCCCCGCGCCGGTGCCTTCGGGCACCCCGAAATAGCAGCCTCTACCCCAAAACCGAGGCCGGCGACCCAAAGGGTCGCAAAAGCTAAGAGCAAAATGCGGCCGACAGTTCGGCCCGTTTCTCCGCCCCCTGCTCCGCCCAGCGCAGCGCGAAAACCGCGCAAGCGATTTTCGCGCCCGAAGAACCGTGTCCGCCTCATTGCGGCTCCGCTGTCGCTCCGCCGCGTTTCGCGCGCCTTACGCGATTCATTCTATTTTGACTTACCGTTAAAATAGAGAATCGCTTCTTAAGGCGTGGCGCGCAATTACTTGAAATAATAAAGGCCGCCCGCCGTGGCGCGAACGCGTCCGCCGGGCGGGCGGTGCGTGCCGCACTCCCAATGGGTAGCCTCTCCCCCCCATTCTTTGACCCCCTTAAGAATCATCCGCCCGGGTCACTTCATCGGCAAGCCCTTCCGCCCCGCCCTTCGCCGAGCATCCCACCCTTCGCCCCCTCCCCGAGAGCGCCCTTCTCTTCGAACCGCCAGCGTTTTCCTTTATGTCTTCCCCTCCCTCCTCACACGGCACCAGCGCCTCCTCCACCTCCCTGAGCGCCCCGTCCGACAACCGACTCCAGTCCACCTTCGCCCTCCTCTCCTCCTCCCTCAGCTCCCGCTCCGGCCACCTTTCCGCCTCCCTCAGGATCTTCAGCCTCAGTTCCACACACCGTTCCAGCCCCCTCAACGCCGCCATACATCCCCTCGCCGCCGGCAACGGATTCTCCTCCAGCTCCGCCGGTTCCAGCAGCTCCGCCAGCCGCTCGTAGACCACCTCCAGCCGTTCTATTCTTCGCATACCCTCCCTTAAGATTTCCGCCTCCATGATTTTATTTTATAGTGATTCCCCGGATTAATGCTTATCTTCACCCCACCGGCCCCCTCCAGAGCGTTTTTCACAAAAACAGCCATTAAATAACTCATACGGGTTAAAATTTACTATATTCGCAACATTAATTACCCCTGCGTGTCCTCTTTCATCGTGAGCCAAAGATAGCCTCATTTTCGGCCCCCGTCCAAACGACACACCAAACCATTACACAATAAATCAGACACCTACCCCCGATAACCCCACCCGCCATGAACACCACCTCCACCTCCCACATCTCCCGCTACCAGATCGACATCAACGCCGGCATCCAGACCATCCGCTACGAGCGCCCCGTCGTCGGCTACATCGAGCAAGGCACCAAACTGATCCACCTCGGCGACCGCTACGTCACCGTCCGGAGCGGCGAACTCTTCCACCTGAGCCCCGGCACCCACTACATCGAGAACGACCCCGCCGACAGCGGCCGCCCCTTCCGCCAGACCCTCCTGTTCTACACCCCCGACGACCTCCGGAACGACTTCATCCCCGCCCCCCAAGTCGCCGCCACCACCCGCCTGTGCTCCACCTGCCGGAACACCGCCGGCGTCTACACCTACCCCGCCTGGCCCCTGATCGAGAACTACTTCCGCTCCCTGAACCGCCTGCTGAACACCCCCCTCCACCGGAACCACCCCGAACTCAGCCGCCTGAAGATCTGCGAACTCTTCCAACTTCTCCAGACCCAGCCCGGCTGCTGCATCAGCCGCCCCCTCTGCCAATCCCTCACCCAGAGCCGCCACACCTTCAACGAAGTGATGCACGCCAACATCTTCACCACCGCCAGCGTCTCCAGCCTCGCCGCCCAATGCGACATGAGCCCCACCGCCTTCAAGAACCACTGCCAGCGCACCTTCGGCACCACCCCCCACCGCTGGATCATCGACCAGCGCCTGAACCGCGCCCAGCTCCAGCTCATCACCACCCCCGACCCCATCAGCAAAATCGCCCGCGACTGCCACCTCCCCAACCCCTCCCACTTCATCAAACTCTTCCGCCGCCGCTTCGGCCTGACCCCCCTCGCCTACCGCCGTCGCTACGAAAAAAGCGGCCTCTGACCCACCCTCCGACACCCGAAAATCACTACCTTTGCCCCACACATAAACCCTAACAACCATGTTAAGCAACAAACTACAAGAAGCCCTCAACGCCCAGATCAACGCCGAACAATGGTCCGCCTACCTCTACCTGTCCATGTCCCTCGACGCCGCCGCCAAAGGCTATAAAGGGATCGCCAACTGGTTCTCCGTCCAGTACCAAGAAGAACAAGCCCACGCCCAAATCTTCATCGACTACATCCAGAGCCGCGGCGGGCGCGTGACCTTAGCCCCCATCGCCGCCGTACCGACCGAATGGGCCACCCCCCTCGACATGTTCAAAGAGACCCTCGCCCACGAACAGAAAGTGACCTCCCTGATCGACAACCTGTGCCGTCTGGCCGCCGACGAGAAAGACTTCGCCACCTCCAACCAGCTGATCTGGTTCGTGAACGAACAAGTGGAAGAAGAAGAGAACGCCCGCGACATCATCGACCAGCTTCGGATGGTCTCCGAGAGCCAGATGGGCCTCTACATGATCGACAAAGAGCTCGGCAGCCGCACCTACACCGCCCCGAGCATCTCCGCCCAGTAGCCCCCTCATCCGTCTTTCGGCAAGACGATCGAAACAGCAAAGGAGGGAAGAGGCCGCCCCACAGCAGCCCCTTCCCTCCTTTTCACGTATAAAGCTTTAAAGAAACCCCTCTTCCCCCCGCATCACTTCGTCCGAATCCTGAAGAACAAAGCATACAGGATCGGAAGGAAGAGCAGCGTGGCGACCGTCGAGAAGAGCAGCCCGCCCATGATCGTCGCCGCCATCGAACCGAACATCGCATCGCCCAGCAGCGGAATCATCCCGAGAATCGTGGTGACCGAAGCCATCATCACCGGCCGCAGCCGGCTCTGAGCGCTGACCACCAGCGCATCGACCGGGTCGGTTCCCCTCCCCGCATTCGCCCCGATCTCGTCCAGCAGCACGATGCAGTTCTTGATCAGCATCCCCATCAGCCCCAGCGCCCCGACGATGGCACAGAAGTCGAACGTCTTGCCCGTCAGCAGCATCGCCCCGACAATCCCGACAGCCAGCAGCGGGATGCAGCACAACACGACCGCCGGCTTGCGATAGTCGCCGAACAGCACGATCAGAACCGTGACGATGAGCACGATCGCCAGCGGAACCTGTTTGAAAAGCCAGTACATCGTCTGGTCTCGGGCCCCCTTCTCGCCGTCCCAGCGCAGCGAATAGCCGGCCGGCAGCTCCAGAGCCTCGATCCGCTCGGCAACGATCCTCCGCGCCGCCTCCGTCTCAACCCCCGGCACCGGCGAACACATCACATTCTGCATGCGGCGGCCGTTGTAGCGCAGGACGACCGGATCCTCCCACTCCACGCCGACCCCCTGTCCGACCTGTCCGAGCGGCACAGTCTGCGTCAGCGCCCGGAGGAGATCGCCCTTGTCGAGCGTCCCGCTCCGCAGACTCAGCGCCAACTCGTCGTCGAAGAGCGCCTCCGCGTTCGGGAGCAGCGGGAAGACCGGGACATTCTCGGGATTATCGATGCGCTCCCCGTCCGCCGCCGTACACTTGAGGTAGATCGTGTTGCGGTGCGTGCCTTCGTAAAACGTTCCGACCGGAATCCCGCCCTCGGCCGTCAGCAGCGACACCGCGATGTCCTGCCGGCTCAGACGGACACGGCGGGCAGCCGCCTGATCGTAGTCCGCCACCCAAACCGGCACGGCAGGCTCCCACCCCGTCGTGATCTGCGCCACCTCCGGCGTCCGCCTCATGATCGCCCGCGCCGAGTCCGCCAGCCGGTGCAAGACCGCCGGGTCGGGCCCCGAGAACTGCACCTCGATCGGGTACTTCTTAAACATGATGTTGTAGCGCTTCACCTTGACATAAGCGTCCGGGTAGCGCGCCGAGAGCTCGTCCTGAATGGCGTCCATATTCCCGACCAGCTCCTCGGGCGACTCGAAATCGACGATCAGTTCGCCATAGGCGAGCGACGGCGTGGCGATGCTCCGCACGAGGTTATAGCGGGCCGGCGTTCCGCCCGTCACAGCCGTGATGCTCCGCACCTCGGGGCGCGTCCTGAGATAGGCCTCGATCTCCCGCAGGTCGGCCGCCACACGGGTCGAGTTCGTCCCCTCCGGCAGTTTGTATTCGATATAGAGCTGGTCGTAGACCATGTCGGGGAAGAACCCCTGCCGGACATAGCCGAACCCCCAGACACTCAGTCCGAGCAGCAGGAGCGCAGTCGCCAGAGCCGTGATCCGGTGCCGCAGTCCGAAGCGGAGCAGGCGGCCGAAGCGGCGGTAGAGCGGACTGTCATAGAGTTCGGCCGCCGCCTCGGTTCGTGCCGGCCGTTTCAGGAGCCGGTCGGCCATCAGCGGCACATGCACGAGGGCCAGAATCCAGCTCAGCAGCAGGCTCGCCGCCAGGACGATGAACAAGTCGCGGATATAGACCCCCGCCGTGTCGGGCGACAGGAAGACCGGCAGAAAAGCGAGGATCGCGATGACCGTGGCGCCCAGCAGCGGCAGGGCGGTCTTCCGTCCGATGGCACACATCGCCTCCCTCCGCGGCCTGCCCTGCTTCAGGTCGACCAGTATGCCGTCCACCACGACGATGGCGTTGTCGACCAGCATCCCCATGGCGAGGATGAAGGCCGCCAGCGAGACCCGCTGCATCGTGCCGCCCGCCATCCCCAGCAGCAGGAAGGTGCCGACGACGATCGTCAGAAGGCTGAACCCGATGATGACGCCGCTGCGGAATCCCATCGTAAGCATCAGAATGACGATCACGATCACGACCGACTCGACGAGGTTGACGAAAAACGTCGACAGCGCGTCCGTCACCCGCTCGGGCTGGTAAAAGACCTTGTGGCAGTCGACCCCCGCCGGGAAGCGCCTCTCCCGGAGCTCGTCGAGCCGGCGTTCGACCGCCCGGCCGACCTTCACGATGTCGGTTCCCGAAGCGGCCGCCACGGCGATGCCGACGGCCCGCTCCCCGTCGCGGGTCATCGCCTGACGGACGGGTTCCGCGTAGCCGCTCTCCACAGTCGCTATGTCGCCCAGCCGCAGCTGGTCGTCTTCGTGACCCTGAATAATCAGATTACGGATCTGTTCGACCGTGCGCGACTTGTCGGCCACCGTCACCCTGACCCTCCGGTCGCCGCTGTCGTAGTAACCGGCATAGAACGTCCCGTTCTGTCCGTTCAGGGTGGCGAGCACCTCGGTCGGCGAGATACCGAGCGTCGCCATCCGGTCGGCGCGCAGCGAGATGTCGATGCACTCCTCGCGCACCCCGTAGAGTTCGACCCGCGCCACGCCCTCCAGATCGGTCAGCTCGCGCTGCACCAGCGAAGCGTAGTCGGCCAGCTCCCGTTCGCCGAAGCCGTCGGCGGTCAGGGCATAGAACATGCCGTAGACCAGATTGAAATCGTCCTGCACCCGGACGGAGGTTCCGTCGGGCAGCGACGCCGCGGCATCGGAGACCTTGTGCCGCAGCATGTCCCAGCACTGTTCGAGGCGGTCGTCCGGCGTCGTGCTCTTCAGTTCGACCTGGATGAGGCACAGGTCGTTGTACGACCAGCTCTGGACGCAGTTCACCTCCCCGAGCGTCCGGATCGCCTTCTCCAGCGGGTCGACGACCTCCATCTCCATCTCGTGCGCCGAGGCGCCCGGACGGATCCCGACCACCATGGCGATCTTGACCTTGATCTCGGGGTCTTCGAGTTTCCCCATGTCCCACGCCGACTTGATCCCGCCGGCCAGCAGCACCGCCAGCAGAAAATAGACGAGCTTCCGATGCGAGAAAGCCCACTTGCCGCAATCGATCATAACAGCCCTCCCGCATTGGTTTTCGACGGCTCGGGCAGCGGATCGACCCGCTCGCCCTCCGTCAGGTGGTGCACCCCGGTCGTGACGATCCGTTCGCCCGACGCCAGCCCCCGCACGATCGTCGCCGTCCCGTCCGTGTGGAGCTGCGCCACTTCGACCCGGCGGCGCACGACCGTTCCGTCCTCCCGGCAGATCCAGACGCAGCTCGCATCATCGTGTCGGAAGAGGGCCGATGCCGGAATCCTCGACGGCGTCTGCTCCGTTTCGTGCCGCACGACGACCTCGACCGCCGCGTTCATGCCGGGCGTGACGGCACCCGTCCCCTCCGCCGGCAACGCCAGCCGAACGGCATAGAGCTGGTTGGCATTCGCCTCCGGCCCGATGTGGAGCAGGCGGAGCGGAATCTTCCGATCGCGCAGGAAATCGAACGCTGCGGCGAACGAGACGATCTCTCCGCGGCGAACATAGGTCGACGCCGGGACGAAGATCTCGATCTCGGGATGCTTGTCGGACAGGAAGGTCACGACGGGCATGCCGGCCGCCACGACGGTCGGCGGATCGAACCGGCGGTGTTTGACATACCCGTCGAACGGGGCATACAACTTCGTGTCGGCCAGCTGGTTGCGGGCGTTCTCGTACTTCGCCGTGATCTGCTGGAGTCCGTACCGGGCCTTGTCGTAGGCATCGGCCGTGGCGACATGCTGGTCGTAGAGGGCGATGATGCGTTCGGCCTCGGCTCGAATCCGTCGATACTCCCCTTCGACGGCTTGCAGCTGGAGTTCGTAATCGCGCGGATCCATCTCGGCGACGAGCTCGCCCCGGCGGACGAAAGCGCCGTCGGAGGCATGGATGCGCTGGAGCGTTCCGGAGACTTTGAATGCGAGGTTCACCTCCTCGGCCGCCTTCACGCGGCCGGGAAATTCGAGGATCTCGTAAGCGCCGGCCGTTTCCACGGTATCGATGCGCACGGAGGGCGCCGGCTTCGTCTGCGGCTGCGCACCGCAGCCGGCCAGCAGCAGCGCCGCCGTCGCCGCAGCGGCCCTCCTCCACTGGGGATTCATCATAGAGCAGGATATTTGAGGTTACTCAAAGACAAAAATACCGGATTAGGATCGATCCGCAAATAGCGATTGCGCGGTTCTATTGTTCGATTCGTTCGATTTACGGAACGAAAAAGGACAGATTATCTCCTTTCCGTCGGATTTTCATACCTTTGCGAAAACGAGCGACATGAACCGGACAGAGAACTGCGGACTGGCGTTGGGCGAGATCGACGCCGAGAGCATCGGGCGGTACAGCCGGGTGGTGCATCTGGAGAAGAACGGCTTCCTGCTGTGCCGCCGGGGTCGGATCACGCTCGGCATGGACGACAAGGAGTTCTCCCTGTGCGCGGGCGACCTCTACATCTATCCGGCCTTCTCGCAGACCGTCGTCGTCCGCTACAGCGACGACCTGGAGGCGATCGTGGGTGCGGCCGGTTTCGACTTCTCGCTCTCTTCGCTGGAAAACGTCTCCGACACGCAGAGCCTCGTCTACATCCGTTTCAATCCGGTCGTCCGCCTGACGGACGAGCAATACCGCCGCATCGAGGAGCTGATCGGGTTCACCCGGCGGCGGCAGGCGGGCGCATCGGCCATCGGCCGCCAGGTCATCGCCTCGCTCGTCCGTGCTTTCTGCTTCGAGGTGCTGGACGCCTACCTGGCGAACCACCCGGTCGGCCGGGAGAAGATGACGCGCAAGGACAAGATATTCTGGCAGTTCCTCTCGACCCTGCACCACCATTTCCGCACCCGGCGCAGCGTGGAGTTCTATGCCCGGGAGCTGTGCCTTTCGCCGCGCTACTTCGCCACGCTGATCCGGGAGCGATCCGGCAAGACGCCGGTGGAGTGGATCTCGCTGTTCGTCATCGCCGAGGCCAAGAGCCGGCTCGCCGATCCGCAGGCGAGTATCAAGGAGATCGCCTCGTCACTGGACTTTCCGAGCCAGTCTCTTTTCGGTCGCTACTTCAAATTGTACGCGGGCATGTCGCCCTCGGCCTATCGGGCTTCGATACGCGCGTCGGGCGGATAACGTTGGCGGAGGGGGCCTTGAGGTCGCGAGTTCTGAGACCTAATTCCGAGATAGTTAGCAGTCTGTCGCTGTCGAATTTTCAGTATTTGTAAAACATTTTGTAAAACACGCCAAGTGGCGACTGGCGTTCGCTGATTAAACTAAAGTGTTATTTTTTTAAATAAATCAGATGTTCGTCTAACTCTGTTTGTCTTGTAAGAGGCATGAGGACATCTCTAATGTTTTCATACCGCAAACGGTGATCCCCATCGAATGCCGTATAGTTGCGAAGTGCTGCAAATACTCTTCCCGACAACTTATTGTCATGCCGCGATGACCTCCTCGGCTCATCATCCTTGCGGGGACTGATGAATACGCATTCGCCGATGTCTCGCCGTTCCCGAGGCGCCCGACGCAGTGTTTTCATCACTATAAAGGTAATGAAAATTATCGACTCTTCAAAACCACTCTCAAATTATCTCGCTGATAGTTAGTAGAGTTAAACATTTTAAGCAGGAATCTATATGCTCAATATTAAGCGTACTGCTCTGCAAAAACTTGTTTTTGTCCCAAACGATTAACTTGGTTAACTACGGGCTTCCAGAATAAAGAAAAGGGGCAATTAATTGCACTTTTATTTGCAATTGAATGAATTCGCCCTACATTTGCATCTAAAGAGGCAATATCTTGCACGTATGGATTATTCTATCATCAAAGAGAGACGCGCATTATTAGGGCTTACCCAACAGGATTTGGCCGACTATACGGGGTTGAGTCTGCGCATTATCAAGACCATCGAGGCGGGCAAGGGAAATCCCTCCGTCGCGACGCTCTCGAAAATCGCCGCGACGCTCGGTCTGGAGCTGGCGTTGAAAGTAAAGGAGATTGTTAAATGAGACAGGCGGAGATATACAGCGACGGCGTATTGGCCGGCGTACTGACAGAGACCGACGAGGGGACATATCGGTTTCGGTACGACGATGCGTTTCTTGCAGACGAGCGTCAGACGGCCATCTCGCTCTCGTTCCCGAAAAGCAGAAAGGAGTTCGCATCGAAAACGTTGTTCCCATTTTTCTACAATATGCTCGCCGAGGGAGCGAACAAGGCCTGCCAGTGCCGAACACTGAAAATCGACGAGGAGGATGCGTTCGGCCTATTATTGGCAACGGCGCATACCGACACCATCGGTGCCATAACGGTAAAGAAACTATGAAAATTCTGACAGTTTGTCCCGGTCATCTGGCCGAGGGATTCGACAAGTATTGTCCGTCCTGCACGCGGCGGCTGTTCGACGGAAAGCGAGTCAGCCCGAGGCTCGATTTCGACTACGATGCGGACAGCGCAAATATGGCGGAGAATATCAACCAGCTCTCCGTGTCAGGCGTACAAGAGAAACTGTCGGCAATCGTTGCTGACGGAAAGATCGTGCTCACTCCCGCCGGAGGACAAGGACGCTACATCATCAAGCCCGCACCCGCCTACAAGCACCTGCGCTTCCGCGATCAGATACCCGCCAATGAGCACCTGACAATGCAGATCGCCCGGCAAGTCTATAAAACCCCAACAGCAGAGAACGGTCTGATCTTTTTCAAGAACGGCGAGCCGGCCTATATTACCAAACGCTTCGACTACAATACAGAGGGCAACAAGATCAAACAGGAGGATTTCTCGTCGCTGGCGTACAAAACAAGCGCGACGCACGGGCGGGATTTCAAATATACGGGCAGCTACGAAGATGCCGCCGCTTTGCTGAAAGCGAACGTCCCGGCCTGGCAAGTGCAGATGAGCCGCTTTTTCGCGCTCGTCGTCTTCAACTACCTCTTTGCCAACGGCGACGCACACCTGAAGAACTTTTCGTTGCAACAGACCCCCGGCGGGGACTATCTGCTCGCACCCGCATACGATCTATTGAACACTTCGATTCATGTCACCGACGAGGATTTCGCCCTGCAAGGCGGCCTGATTCCCGAGGCGGAGTATTCAGACACCTATACACGCACAGGGCATCCTTGCCGAGCCGATTTCGAGACTTTCGGACGACGGATCGGCGTATTGCCGAAGAAGATGACGGAGATACTCGACATGTTCTCGCAAGAGCAACCGGAGGTTTATGCTTTGACCGACCGATCTTTTCTCGACGAAAAAGTCAAGCGGAGGTACAAGCGGTCGTACCAAGAGCGGTTGAGCCGGTTGAGGAGAGAGGGGGTGATTGGGCAATAGAAAGCGCAAAGTAATACACTGTTTGGGACTATATAATTATATAAAAAAATTGAGGGAAGAAATCATTGTAATCTTCTCCCTCAATTTAATGTAACGCGGCTTGCCTCTATAATGATATGAACAATGGTTTTCGTGCAAACCAGTTTCTAAAATCAAGAGAATTTGATTGACTCCTATCCCCCCCCTGATTCTTCACATCGAAGAACCGCTACGCAAATTGCTCGCTATCGGAATTTTCAGGTAAAGAAAAAGTCGTCAGTGCCTCAGTCTCGCTTATGCACATAATGTGCGCTACCGGAAAGATCACCGTTCGATTGTCTTCCGTGATGGCGAACAGATACGGCTCATTCTCATGTTTCTTGCCTCCCCCGATCGTAATTCGTTTCGCCGTCCGCGCCGATATAGGCCAGTTCCATCACATAGTTGTTTCGTCGGAGTTCCTCGATTTCTGCCATCATGCGGCAAATGTATTTCGCCCGTCTATCGTCTTTCATCTAAATATTTACCGCATTCGGATGTCCGACAGGACGCTCGATGCGCTCTGCCAGTAGGCTCTTTCAACAGTCTTGCCCCCACGTTTCGGGCAAGGGTGTACCCATCGTGCTCCAGCCAGCTCCAGTCCGTATGATCTCCGCCTCGGAGACGATAGCACCGTGTAATTCGCAATTGATGATATGGATCGCGATGGCACATCCGGCAATGACCTAAATAACAATCGGATACGATTCCGCATACTATTCGTGCGTGATGTTTATACGTTTTTCGGCATGTTGTTCAAAAGAGAATGAGAGTTAATCAAGTTAAGTATTTTCGGAGAAAACCGTTTTTCAGAAAGCAGGAAGATTGGTTAATCAAAAAAAGTCGGCGAAAAATGCTTAACACGCTTAACTGTCCGCAAGGAGTTAATCCTTCAACCACGCCGACTACTCGAGAAAAAAGTAGTTATGAATCCCGGAGGGCAGTGCCGAGACGATCTTACCGGCCGTGTAGATGTATTTGTGTGCGGTGGGATATTTGCGATCGAAGCGTTGCAGGTCGCGTATGGCATTGCATACCGTTTCGTCGGTCGGGCATAGCACGATCGAGCACGCCTGTTCAGGAATATAGAAATCGATCGAAGCGTTCCGCAGCGAAACGCAATAGACCGCAGAATGGCAGTATTTCCACAGCACGGAATCGGCCATCCTGTTGCGCAGCAACTGTTCGTGCAAGCGCGTCGCAGGTACGAAGAGCGACAGCAGACCATTATCGCAGAACCAGTAGCGTTGCTTAGGCAGACGACTCGTCCGTTCCGACAGACTCGTTACCGAACGGACGAGCCGTGCCTCTTTCAGAATGGCGACATACTCCGCGACGGTCGTCACGCCGACCTTTAGGCCTTCCGCCTGCAACATGCGGCACAGCCCGTTATAGGATAGCTCCTCGCCGAGATGCTCCGCCAGCAGATGCAGCAGATGTCGGATGGCCGCCTCGTTGCGGATCTTATAGGCGGGCAGCAACTCTTCGTAGAGCAATGTGCGGAAGAGCTGTTGCAGCCTCTCTTCGCGACGGTCCGGAGCGGACAGCACGCCGGGATAGCATCCCCATCGCCTGAGCAGATTCAAGGCGTCGCAGCAGTTGAGTTTCGATATACGCATGAAATCGTCCATCGACAAGTCGTCGAACGACCGAATGCCGAACGCCTCTTTCAGCGCAGGGTGTTCCGCAAGTCGCTCTGCCGCCCGGGGCGACATCGTGGCGAGCACCTCGACGCCCCGGGCTGTCAGACGCTCCAACAGAAAGAGCCACCCGTCAAGCAGATCGAGATCGTCCAGGCAGACCAGTGCCTTATCATCGGGCAGGAGCGGCGACAGTGCCTCCCAGAGCTCGCGCCCCGTCATGCCGTAGTAACTTTCGTTGCGCAAACACAGCACGAGCGGCACCACGCCGTACAAGCGCCGGGTCGTGCGCTGCTCGGTCCGCAGGTAGAGAAGCTGCGCCAGCACACAGCTCTTACCGCGCTGCCGTTCCGCTGCGACGATCCAACAACCACGCACCATACCCGACAGATCGCGCAGCCGGAAAGGAAGTTCTCGCAACATTCGCCGATCCCGCTCGATCTCCATATTCAGCTCTTCCGTCGTCAATCGCATCGTTTTTGATTTTCGCAAAGTTACAAAATCATCTTGCATAAAAAATAATTTTGCAAATTTGAGTTTGCAAGACATTGATTTCCAATATCAAAAATCTTTTTTTTTGCACACCGGTGGAAAATCTCGAGAATGCGTTATTTCGAAGCGTCGCCGACTGCTCTCCCGTATATGCCATTCAGCAGAAGATAAAATGCAGCCGATTCATTGAGAGCACTAAAAAAAGCCTCGAAAAGTTGCGCATTACACCGATTTTGAGTATCTTTAATATAGAGACAAAAGAGACAATACATACTATAAATACTTTGATATACAGCGCAATACACATTCAGATGCGAGCGTCGGAAACTGCTGAAAAACCGAGATGCATAGAATTTTCGAACCGCCGTTTTTCAACCAAAAACGAGAGCGAATATTGAAATAGAAAAATATTAAAATGCAGGCTATGAATAGAATTTTACAACCCGCTTTTTACGAGTTCCGCGGGCACCGCAGCGAAGATCCGACGCCTTGGGGATCCGGATTCGAACAGTCCGATTTCATCGATAATCATTATACGCTCTCGGGACTCGACCTCGTGTTTCTCGAATCCGAAAACGACTTTGTCCGTATCGGGATGACTTCCGGTATGGTCGATTTCACCTCTCGTTCGCCCATACTGCTTATGAAAGAGCTGTTCGAACGCTACGACTGTGCGCGTGCCATCCGGTTCACGTCGTATCTTCCATCCGACATATCGCCTTGGCGTTTCGACGATCTTATATCGCTGCGCGACTGGATGCTTCGGAATATGGGAGACGAAAGGTCGGTCGAAGCACATTGCTGTACCCTGGATCGCTGTTTGCAGCTCGAGTTCGATGTAGAGTTTTACTATCGCAAAATCGATGGCGAAATGAGATGCAGTCCTTGTGTCCCGCATCGCGAAGACAGGTGTCGCACGTTCCATTATCCCGCCGTACGCTTCGATTACCATACGCCCGAGCAGGTCGGACTGTCCATAGACACATCGGATTACAAGGAAACCGCAGCTTGGGGTCTGCCGCACGAAGATATTTTGCATAAATTACAGGGGCTTTGCGAATGGTCGTCGCGCCTTGAAAGCATTCGTGTCTGTAGACCGGAGAATCTCCCGAAGGCTATGACCGGCCCTCTCTCGGAGTTGGTCGAAGCCTTCGTATCGAAACGAGGAGGTGAATGTCGGGAACCCGAATGGGAAACGACGGATCGACAACAAATAGAAATCCGCCTCGAACTGAATCCGAAATCGAGCCAGGATTCATTTCAGGACCTTTTGCAGACTTTGGACGAGACGACTTTGTGAATTTTTATACGCGGCACACCATCACAAGGAGTCAAGACGTGGCGGGGTACCGCCGATAAAATCGAGATAAAGAACAATGAAAGGATTTGCAGATTATCTGTGCGAAGAGATACGCCGTGAGGAGCGGAATATCGCACGCGACATCGAAAAAAAAGAACAACGAGAGTTGCAGGAGTTTGTCGAACAAACGCGTCGAGAGATTGCCGAAACCGATGAGTGGCTCCGCTGCGAAGAGGAAGCCGAACGCCATGAGGCGGAGACTGCACGGAGGCTCGAACCTTCGGCGATGTTTTATTTGTTAAAAGGATTCGGCGGTATTGCCGCATTCGAACGCTTCGATTTCCGTACGGAGCTGGAGGAGATAGCGATGACGATGGGGCTGACGACCGCTCAGACGGCAACCTATATTCTCGTAGCCGGTCTTCAGCGCCGATGCCCTTGCGGCATAGGACCTGCGCATTTGACCCGTTATATGGGTGAAGAGCGCGCGGCAAGTGCATGGCAAAAGATTCTTTCCGATCTATACAGGCTCGGATTGCTTTCTATAGCCAAGCGGACGGATAAAGGAATTACGTACTATAAACTTAATGTGCAATGAGCAAAACTCGTTTTTCGCCGGAGCGAATCGAATCGCTCCGAGCCAACGAAATCTTCGTCTTCGGCAGCAATCCGCAGGGGTGGCACGGAGGCGGTGCGGCGGCCGATGCACGGCGTCTGTTCGGGGCAGTATGGGGCGAGGGCTTAGGACGCACAGGGCAGTGCTATGCAATCCCGACGATGGGCGGCACGGTCGAAGGCATCCGACCGTATGTGGAGGAGTTCATCGCATATGCGGCGGCTCATCCCGACCTGACGTTTCTCGTGACGGAGGTCGGGTGCGGCATTGCGGGTTACTCCGTCGCGCAGATCGCACCGCTATTCGCCGGAACACTCGATATGGAAAACGTCCTGCTGCCCCGCCGCTTCGTCGACTGCCTCGAAACGACGGCGGTGACAAAAATATTTTAAGCTCAAACGGCAACAGTCCTTTCGGAGCCCGAACTCTGTCGTGAAGGAAAAATTTCGTAATTTTGTCATGCTCGCATAGCGGGCAGACATATTCGAAACCTGCACGAAAGTGTTTAGCTTGATTCTCTCGGACGAAATCTGGTAAATTTCACAAGGCGGAGAATAGGCTGACGGCTCTCGCGCCTCGTACTTGTACGGGCGTGAGGACTGTTGCTTATTTCACGCCAAAGGTTTACCAGAGCCTGTCCGATGAAATTGGTTAACAGCCTCACGCTTTCTTTTTGTACAATCCATCTTCCAGAGGCTCGAAGATGCTGAAATTCAACACGTCATGGGATTCTTAAAATCGTTTTTCGAACCTGAGAAACCTACCAAATGGCAGATCAAAATCGTAGGAACCGTTCATCGCAGCGGGACTGTACCGGTGCATGACACATTCGTAACGGACAACGTCCATCAAATGCGAGGCTTTATCGGGCCCAAGCGTTACGATGTAATTACCGGTTGGTTGAATGTACACTATCCGAGTTCGACTTTCAATCCGCGCCAGTTCTCCGTGCAGATTAAGCCTGTAAAAGAATAAGAAGTATGACAAAGATCGACGGTCTCGATGCCTTGCGCTCGCTCTTCGGTAGCGACGAAGCCCTCATCGAACACATTTTGGAGCATACGCTCTTTTTCGACAAGGAGATGGTGCGTAATCAGGCGCGGGATATCCGCGCCCTGATTCGCACCGGTCAGGCGATTCCGGCGCGTTTCACCTCCAACGCCAACTATTTTTTGCAGCACGCGGTCAAGACCACCACGCCGCGCTTCAAGAATAAGAGCGAGGCGGTGCGTTTCACCAAGTACGAATGCGACCCCGACGGACATATCGACGAGACGAAATGCCTGTTCCACCGCGAAACGAAAATCCGCGTGAAAATAGACTCCGACGGCAACTATGCGCCCAAATGCACGATCCTGCGTTATACGGGTCATGCCGTGAGCTGGGGACAACGCAGTTCGGTCGTGAATTACACGATCGCACACATCTGGGCCAAGACGGACAATCCGCTGTTCTTCAATTCGCTGTGGAATTACGCATTGCTTCCTACGCACTGCGCGTTCATTACCGACAAGCGGGACGACTCGCACGAGCTCGTGGCCCGTGTGAAACGGCTGATCCGGGCCGTCAGTTGGGAGCTGTACCACCCGAACCGGTTGATGGACTGGAATCAGGATGTGCTGACCGACGATGAGGTTCCCGCAGCTTCCGACCGCAGCGAGGCCAAACGCTTGATTAAAGAGGGAAAAGTCCGTTTCCTGCCCAAGAACGAGCGGCCGCAGACTGCGGACGAACTGCCCGGTGAGGAATTCCGAGATGAAGAACAAAACGACGAGCAATCAAGAGCGGTCGACATGGACGAGTAAACGATGGAATCCGGCATACGAGCTCCAATATGAACAAATCTTACAGACAAAGACATGACAAACAACGATAAGACCTCCCTTTCGGATATTCCTTTCGGGGAGACCCGAAACGATTTCGGAACAGACCGCTACGTGAAAGGCCTGATTCGTTTCATCGAAAATTCATCCACGCCTATCACTATCGCCCTGCAAGGCGAATGGGGGAGCGGGAAGACCTCGCTCATGACCCGTTTGGAACACGCCTTATGTTCCCAGCCCGATTCTCCGTTCATCGGGGTGAAAATCAATACCTGGGAGTACTCCATGCTGTCGACTCCCGAGATAACGGTCTATAAGATTCTCGCGCAGCTTGTTCAGGAATTGACCAAGGACGATCCTCGATCGAAAACGACTTTCAAGGGCTTCCTCCGCGGAGCCGGCAATTTCTTATACCGAGGTGCACGCGAGAGCCTGAAAACGATTCCCGGAGTCGGCGGAATGATAGCGGTCGGACTCGAAGCGGCCAACGTTCCGACCCAACTGTCCAACGGCTCCGATGAGAACGAAACGGCTTCGCTCGCCGATTTGAAGAATGCGCTGGAACAGGCCATAAACAAGTCCATTACAGAGATAAACAAGCGGGGTGTAATTATCTTTGTCGATGACCTCGACCGTCTTAATCCTCCTGTGGCGGTCGAGATTCTCGAACTGCTTAAAAACGTCTTCTCGCTGGATAACTGCATTTTCGTGCTCGCCATCGACTACGAGGTCGTCGTCAAAGGCCTCAAGCCCAAATTCGGCGAATTGACCGACAGCAACGAACGGGAATTCCGGTCGTTCTTCGATAAAATCATACAAGTGCCCTTCTCATTGCCGGTCAGCAATTACCGCACGATGGATTTCGTGCTCGACTCGTTGGTGCAGATCGGCTACATCCGGGACATAGACCGGGGGAATCCCGAGGTCAAGACACCGTTTTCCACCATCGTGGAGTGTTCCGTGGGAAAGAATCCCCGTTCGATCAAACGGCTCATCAATACGCTTTCGCTGCTCAACTGCATCGCTCTGTGCGGCCAGGAGGAGGATGAGTTTTCAGAGTCGCGGGAAGCCAAAATCATCAATTTCGCCATTATCGCCATTCAGGTATGTTATCCGAAAATCTACCGGATGCTGACCCTGCAACCCGATTTTCCGAAATGGGGCGAGAGCGTGCTCCGGCGGATGAATCTCTCGGTGGAGAAAAACGATGACGATTCGGAGGTGCAGTGGGAGGAGGTGCGTGATGCGATGATCGGATCCGACCCTTACATGGTGCAACACCAGAGCGACATCACGCAACTGCTCGAGCTGATCCGGAATACGGCCAATAAAAAAGATCCGGAGAATTTCGAGAAAAACATCCGAAAGATTCTCGACAAGTCGTCTGTAACAGGCATAGGTTCGGGAATCTCCGCCGAAGAGCTGGACCGTCATCTGCTTATTCGCAAACTTCACGAGAATGTAATTTCCAAAATCAATTCGCTCCGCCCGGAAATCAATATCCGCCCGAAACGCAATACCGGCAACGGGGGTTTCTATCTGGAAACGGGCAAAAAGAGACCCGATGTCGATATCGTGCTTAATCCGAGTATGGTCAAGAATAAGGTATCTTGCCGGTTATGGTTGGATTGTTCTATTCTTCGTCCGGAAGAACTTCGGGGTATGAGTTTCGACGACTTGCTGAGGAACGAGCAAATCGCTTCGATATTACAGCGTTTCGACGAGGTGATGAGGCCGCTGCTGAAACGATGGTATTTCTCCGGCAAGACCTATGATAACGACACAAAATTCCCGGATTTCACGGAAGAGCTTCGTTATCGTCACGCGCTGGGTTGGATGGAGAACCATATTTCGTTCAATCCCGAGTACTGGATCAATCTCGATAAGGCGTCCAATTACGAGGAGCCGGAAATCGTATCGGACATTGCGTCGGTCGTGCTTGCCTGCTACGATTTGAAGATTGCCTCGTATGAACTTTTCAACCGGTAACGGAAAAGATCGACAGGTCAGAATTATTAACTCTTTAACAAAAATTAAAAGTACGAGAGCTTTCAAACTAACAGCAAAACGTACGCTGGGGAAAATCCCCAAAGGATTTGTCATTCAGGTGCCTTCGCAAAGTTTATCAGCTCCAACAGCGTTGGAGGTTGAAAAAGCTATTATTCGTGCCGGATTTGATGATTCTTTGTCTCGAGGATATCAGGCTTCCGGAAATTGGATAGTAGAAAAACTGGGTTAAGTACCGTTATACATCTGCTGTATGAAAGACTTTAAATAACAGTTAGATGTTGTAGCATACTTCAGGTATACGCTACGGATACATTTTGAAGTCGGCGAAGCCGAAGATTAAGTCTTCGGCTTCGCTTGTCTTTTCCCCATTTCTGACAGCCTTCCTAAACCCGAACCCACGCTCCGGGTGGGAATCTCGCGCCGGTATTTCTCTCCCCCCGATCCCCCTCGAGGGGGGCTTGGGGTCACTCGCTGAAGTCTCGATTTGCCGAAAACAAAAACGCTTGACAATCTACTGATTATCAAGCGTTCCTTTGAGCGGAAAACGAGACTCGAACCCACGCTCCGCGTGGGATTCTCGCGCCGGTGTCTCTCACCCCCGATCCCCCTCGAGGGGGCCTTGGGGTCGCTCGCTGAAGTCTCGATTTGCCGAAAACAAAAACGCTTGACAATCTACTGATTATCAAGCGTTCCTTTGAGCGGAAAACGAGACTCGAACCCACGCTCCGCGTGGGACTCTCGCGCCGGTGCCTCTCACCCCCGATCCCCCTCGAGGGGGCCTTGGGGTCGCT
>NZ_CAJTMN010000036.1 GCF_910577125.1 uncultured Rikenella sp. | reverse complement strand
CCCCGAAGCCGCTACGCGGCTTGGGCGACAAGGCCGGCGGTTCTGCGAACCGCAAGAGCTCTGCTCAATCCTTGGCCGTTTCGGGCTGCGCGCTCCGGGGATGGGCCGAAAGCCCAGCGCGCAGCCCCGGCGACCCTTCGGATCGCAAAAACTCAGCCCAATTCTCCCCCTGTTCGTCCTCGGCGCGCCTCCCCCGCGCCGCTATCGCGTCGCTGCGCCCGAAGACAGCGATTCTGCGAATCGCAAAAGCTAAGCACAAAACGCAGCCAACAGCTCCACCCAATTTTCCTTCTCCAGCTCGGCCCAGTGCGGCGCGAAAACCGCGAACGGTTTTCGCGCCCGAAGAACAGTCGCAGCCCAAAGCACCGCCCCGTGTCCGCCTCACTGCGGCTCCGCTGTCGCTCCGCCGCGTTGCCGTCGCCCGCTGGGATTTCATCTCGATTTTGCTCATCGCAAAACGAGCGAAATCCCTCTTTACGCGAGCAGGCGGTGCGTGCCGCACTCCCAATGGGCAGCCTCTACCCTAACAGGATAGAACTGCGCTCGGGCCGCGCGGGCCCCACGTCCCGTGGACGGGCGATGCTTACGCATCGCTGCGGCTGGGTCGGCCCAAATCTTCGCACCGTTCTTTGTTCGCGCGCCGGGCGATTCATTCTCTTTCGGCTTATCGCCGAAATAGTTGAATCGCCTCCTAAGGCGGCGGCGCGCGAGTGGTCTGAGGGGACTGTTCTTTTTCTGAAGAGCCGAGCAGCGTTACGTGAACAGAGACCGCTTGCGGGCTATGCCGAGTTAGCGTGAGGAAGCCTTCGGGCAAAAAGAGCCCAAAAGACTTCTGAGCGCATCCCTACGGGATGCTCCGGCCGGATATACCCGCAAACTCAAACAAACTCCAATGCGGCGCAGCAACACCCCCTACTCGTCACTCATGTGAGCCAGCTGCTCGCGATAAGCCGTCAGGAGTTTCGATTTCGAGATGAATCCCAGATAATGCCCCGCTTCGTCCACCACCGGCAAATTCCACGCCCGAGTCTGTTCGAACTTCTCCATCACGCTGCGGATCGGTTCATCCGGATGGATACGCTCCGGAGGCGGCGACATGTAGCGGGTCAATGGATTGACATACTTGTCAGCATCGAACATATCCGCCCGGATGTCGTCCATCGTGATGACCCCCATCAGCTCGCCCCGCTGACCGACCACCGGAAAAATGTTCCGATGCGTATGCTCCACCGCCCGGATCACATGCCGCAGCTTCCCGTTCAGAGGCACCGTTTCGAAATCATACTCGATCAACGGACGGGTACTGAGAAACTGCATCGTATTCTCGTCCTTGTTGCGCGTCAGCAGCTCGCCCCGCGCCGCCAGCCGTTTGGTATAGATCGAATAGGGTTCGAAATAGTAGCTCACGGCGAACGAGACCGCCGACGCGAGCATCAACGGCAAAAAGAGCACGAACCCGCCGGTGAGCTCCGCCACGAGAAACATCGAGGTAATCGGCGCCTTCATCACCCCGCCCATCACGGTCGCCATCCCCACCAGCGTGAAACTCGCCACAGGCAGTTCGGTCCCGAAAAGGCGATTGCAGACGATGGCAAACAGGTAGCCCTGCATCGCCCCCACGAACAACGACGGAGCGAACGTCCCCCCTACCCCGCCCGAAGCGTTGGTGAGGGTCATGGCAACGACCTTAAAGACCAGAATACCGGCCACATACAAGACGATCATCCAGAACGCATCGCGCCATTCGTAGAACAGCGACTGGTCGAACATCGAGGCCTGCCGGCCGGTCATCAACTGGGTAATCGTTTCATACCCCTCGCCATACAGCGGCGGGAAGACGAAAATCAAAGCCCCCAGCACCACCCCGCCGATCAGCACGCGGGAGCGCTGTTTCCTGATCGCTTTGATCCGGCCCTCGATCCGCATCGAGACGCTGGCGAAAAAGTACGAGACGCAGCCGCCCACCAGCCCCAGCAAGGCATAAAACGGGATCTCCTTCAAGGTGAAAGTCGGAGCGACGCCGGCAAAAAAGGGCTGCATGTCGACCAGCAGATAGGTGGTCGTGGCAGCGGTCACCGAGGCCAAAATCAACGGGACGACGCTGGTGAAGGTGAGTTCGAGCATCAGGACTTCGATCACGAAGACGAAGCCGGCAATGGGTGCCTTATACACGGCCGCGATCGCCGCTCCGGCTCCGCAACCCAGCAGGAGGGTGATGTATTTGTAGTTGAGACGCAGGAATTGTCCGACGGTGGAACCGATGGCGGCCCCGGTCAGCACGATCGGCGCTTCGGCTCCGACCGACCCCCCGAAACCGATCGTCGCGGAGCTGGCCAGCAACGAGGTGTAGCAATTATGGGGTTTAATCCTCGACTCGCGCCGCGAAATGGCATAGAAGATCCGGGTCACGCCGTGCGAGATGTCGTCTTTCACCCAATATTTGACGAAGAGCACGGTCACGGCGATCCCGATCATGGGATAGAGGAAATAGAGCAGGTTGGCGACTTCGATATCGGCCCAGGAGGTAAGTCCCTGTTTGATGAGGTGGATACAACCGCGCAGCAGATGCCCGGCGATGCCGGCGGCGATACCGACGACCACGGCAAGGATCATGATGAGCTGTCGTTCGGAGAGCCGCTTGGAGAAGCGCGTAAACCAGCGGTAGAGTGTTTCGGTGGATTTCAAGGCGAAGACTTGTTATTCCGGTCTATACCATCGCCGCCCGGAGAGTTCGATTACGCGGGGTGTATTTTCCTTTGTTCGAAGGTCGAGACGGCATAATTCGGGGCTAAGATAGCTATTTTTCGACTTCGGCGGTTTCGGCAGGAGGAGTACGGAGGCTGGCAGCAAATTCGTTCTCCGCCCCGGGCTTCCGCGACGCGGGCAGCAATGGGCGGTTAGGCGCTCCGTTGCTCGTCGGCAGCTATGGATACGGCTGGTCTTCCGCTACGAGCGGCATCGGAGGAGTGGGCTTTCATCTCTCTGCACAAGGTCTTAACTCCTGTTACTCGGGCTACCGCGGCCACGGTTTTCTGTTGCGTTGCCTCTCGGAATAAACGGGGTAGACACGGCCGCAGCGAAACGCAAGTTTCGCCCGTCCACGGGACGTGGGGCCCGCCCGGCCCGAGGGCAGTTCCGTCCGGGGCAAAACTCGACCGCGCGCCGACGCCTTGAAAGGCGATTCAACTGTTTCGGCGACGAGCCAAAACAGAATGAATCGCCCAAGGCGCGCGGACAGAGAACGGAACGGCACTTGGTCTGACTTTACGCGGGACGCCACGACGCCTTTAAACGGGACGTTCCCTTATTATTCCGATGGAGTTGCCGGGGAATCCTTCGGGAAAGGTGATTACAAGGCGACCAACGGTCGGTTGTACAAGGTAACCACCTCGGGAACGGGAACCCCGCTAGCCTGGGACCCCGCCCCGGGCGGCCGCGGCTACGGCGGGGGCGCGTTGTGGAACGTCGGCAACCGCGGGTTCAGCTGGTCGTCCACGTCCTACGGTTCGGGCGACCACTACCGTGGCGTGTACTTGGACTTCGGCGCGACGGAACTCGGCCCCAGCCGCGCGACGTACCGGGCCTACGGTCTTCCGTTGCGTTGCCTCTCGGAATAAACGGAAGACTCGACTGATTGGGAACTTCGAACCCGGGCTTGGGTCTGTATGATTTCCAAGTTCTGCGGCTCGCAGAGCCGCGCGGGCCGGAGCCACCCCAGGCGTAGGCCTGCAACTCGACGATGCTCGTTTCCGGCCTCGCTGGCTCCGGCCCGCTCCAACTCGCCCACCCCACAGCCAACAGCTATGCCCCATTCGGCCTGTCGCCCATCCCCCCGAAGCCGCTACGCGGCTTGGGCGACAAGGCCGGCGACCTAAAGGTCGCACGAGTTCAATCTAACTTATAGCCCCAAGTTCGGCCCATTCGTCCTCGGCGCGCCCCCCCCGCGCCGCTATGGCGTCGCTGCGCCCGAGGCCGGCGATTCTGCGCATCGCGCTACTCACTCTCGGCCCAAAGCTCGGACAAAAGCTTCAGCCCAAGCACTACCCCGTGTCAACCTCACTGCGGCTCCGCTGTCGCTCCGCCGCGTTTCGCGCGCCGGGCGATTCATTCTATTTCGGCTCACGCCGAAAAGAGTTGAATCGCCTCTTTAGGCGTGGCGCGCGTTAAGTCGCCCGCGGCAATTCTTGCCGGATTGGCTCACCGCCAATCGGCAGAATATGCCTTCTTATGCGGGCGGGCGACGGTCGAGCTTCGACTGCGCTCGGGCCGCGCGGGCCCCGCGTGCCCGCGGTGGGCAATTGGCTGGGTCGGCCCAAATCTTCACACCGTCCTCTGTCCGCACACCTCACGCTCCACAAGACTTATTCTATGCGCTGCGGCAATCCACCCATCCCATCACCCGATCCCGAGACGGTCATAAACGGCGTGCGCGGCAAGCTGTTCGGCCTCTTTTTTAGAGCGTCCGTCACCATAACCGGCTTTCTCGCCGTCGATCCAAAGCTCAGACTCGAAATGGGGAGCCAGTTCGACGTGGTCGGCACACTCCCGGCTGTGAAACGCAATATTCCGATGATGTTTTTGCCCCCACTCGATCATCCGGCTCTTGAAATCTTTTTCGGTCTGCTCCAGCGCCTCCAGATCCACATGACGGGCGAAGACCGACTCGATCAGAACCCGGCCCGTGATCTCGTACCCCCGATCCAGATAGAGCGCGCCGACCAACGCTTCGAATGCGTCGCCGTAGATGTTGTTCCGGCTCGCCACCAAACTCGACGGATGGGCGACGATCACGTCGTCGAGACCCAGCTCCAACGCCACCCTATTCAGGGTATCCCGACTCACCATCCGCGAACGCAGCTTGCTCAGAAAGCCTTCATTGGCCTCCGGATATTCGATAAAGAGGAGTTCCGAGACCACCGCTTCGATCACGGCGTCGCCCAGAAACTCCAGCCGCTCGTTGTTGACCGTCCGGCCGCCGTCCACAACCACCGAGGCGGAACGGTGCACCAAGGCCAGCTTGTAGAGCTCGACGTTATTCGGAACGATGCCGAAAATACGACGTATCAGACGGTAATAGGGTCGGTCTGCCGACGAGGGCCGGCGAAAAAGACGATGCCAGGGCATGGTGATAAGATGTGTCGGTGAAAAGAGCCCGGGCTGTCGCACGCAAAGCGCGACAGCCCGGAACCCGTATCAGCAATAGTGCGTTTCCTCGCAATCGAAAAACTACCGCACTTTCTTAAAGATGACGGTCGAGTTGTGCCCCCCGAAGCCGAAGGTATTGCTCAGCGCGCAGTTGATCTCCCGCCGCTGTGCCTTGCCCAGCGTGAGGTTGATTTTCGGGTCGATCTGCGGATCGCGTTCCGAGACGTTGATCGTCGGCGGAACAATCCCTTTGTCAATGGCCATGACACAGGCCAGCGCCTCGATAGCCGCCGCCCCGCCGAGCAAGTGTCCCGTCATCGACTTGGTCGAGCTGATGTTGACATCATAGACATGGTCTCCCAAAACGGAAACGATCCCTTTCATCTCCGGCAAGTCGCCCGCCGGCGTCGATGTTCCGTGGGTATTGATATAGTCGATCTCCTGAGCCGTAATCCCGGCGTCTTTCAGCGCCTCGCGCATGGCCAGAACCGCCCCCGCCCCTTCCGGATCCGGAGCCGTCAGGTGGTAGGCATCGGCGCTCATCCCCCCGCCGACCACTTCGGCGTAGATCTTCGCCCCCCGAGCCTTGGCGTGTTCGTACTCTTCGAGCACCAGAGCCCCGGCCCCTTCGCCCATCACGAAACCGTCGCGTCCCGTATCGTACGGCCGCGAAGCGGTGGCGGGATCGTCATTTCTGGTAGAGAGTGCCTGCATGGCATTGAACCCGCCGATCCCGGCCGGGTTAATCGCCGCCTCGGATCCCCCGGAGACGATCACATCGGCCTTCCCCCACCGAATGAGGTTCAAGGCGTCGATAAAGGCATGGTTAGACGACGAGCAAGCCGAAACCGTACAGTAGTTCGGCCCGCGGAATCCGTATTTCATCGAGATATGCCCCGCAGCGATATCGGCGATCATCTTCGGAATAAAGAACGGGTTGTACTTCGGCGTGCCATCCCCCTTGGCATAGTAGACGACCTCGTCGAAGAAGGTTCCGATCCCTCCGATCCCGGACGCCCAGACCACCCCGACGCGATCCTTGTCGACCGAATCCACGGTATTGTTTTCGCCATCCGCCAGTCCGGCATCCTGGACCGCTTCTTTGGCTGCCACGAGCGCGAATTGGGTAAAGCGGTCGTATTTCCGCGCCTCCTTACGATCGAAATGCTGGTTCGGATCGAACCCTTTGACCTCGCAGGCGAATTGGGTTTTGAATTTCGAAGCGTCGAACAGGGTGATGGTAGCCGCCCCGCTGACCCCTTTCTCGAGGTTCTCGAAGTATTCGGCGGTGTTGTTTCCCAGCGGATTGATCGTTCCGATACCGGTTACTACTACTCGTCTCAAGTTCATAAAGGATTTAAGTTGAATGGGAATGACCCGCCCGAAGAACGGCCGGCGTCCACTCTATTAGGAGAGCCGCCGGCGCGCGGTTCGGGTCAAAACAGAAACTGTTCCGAACGCTATATTGCTAAAGTGTCCGAAACAGTCTTATACTGAGTCTACAACCGAATCGGTCGCTTAGTTCTTTTTGCCTTCGATGTAGGTGATGGCGTCACCCACGGTAGCGATCTTTTCGGCGTCTTCGTCCGGAATCGAGATTTCGAATTCCTTTTCGAATTCCATGATCAGTTCGACGGTATCCAGCGAGTCAGCGCCCAGATCGTTGGTAAAGCTGGCGGTAGGAACCGCTTCCGAAGCATCCACGCCGAGTTTATCGACGATGATTTCGACTACTTTTGAAGAGATTTCAGACATAGTGTTCTTAATTTAGGTTTGACAATCGAAGTGCGTGTTTTCGGATCGAAGTGTTCACCCGACGCAGGACAAAAGTATGGTTTTTTTCTGAAAATCGGGCGGCGGGTCTGTTTTTTTTGTACTTTTATTTGCCGATTTCAACATAAACACCTCATTATGATTAACATAGCGATTTTCGCGTCCGGATCGGGAACGAACGCGGAGGCCATCATGCGACATTTCGGAGATTCGACGCGGGGGCGGGTGGCTCTGTTGCTCTCGAACCGCGCGGACGCCTATGCCCTGAAACGGGCCGAACGGTTCGGGGTGCCGACGGCGGTCTTCACGCGCGGGGAGTTCGGCGAACCGGGAGGACGGGTGGCATCGTTATTGCAGGAACACGGGATCGACTTTATCGTCCTGGCGGGTTTTCTGTGGCTGGTGCCTCACTATCTGACGGATGCCTATGCGGGACGGATCGTGAATATCCATCCGGCGCTGCTGCCGAAGTTCGGCGGGCGGGGGATGTACGGCGACCGGGTGCACCGCGCGGTGATCGAGGCGGGAGAACGGGAGTCGGGCATCACGATCCACTGGGTCAACGAACGGTACGACAGCGGGGACACGATTTTCCAGGCCACGGTGGCGGTGGACGCCGACGACACGGCGGAGACGCTTGCCGCGAAAATTCATGTACTGGAGCACCGCCACTTCCCGATCGTGATTGAACAGACAATAGCCGGTCTGCTGCCGCTCCGCACACAAGACCGCACCCGATAGACCTCGACCGATACAGAAAGAAAAGATGGACTCCGTGACAACCATATTGCGCCGCTACCTGCTCCAGTACCTTCCGGTGACACTGGAAGGGATAGGCACGCTGCGGACGCTGCGCAGCGGAGCGCAGTTCGCCACCGGGCGGCGGCTCGACCCGCCGCGGCGGATGCCGGAGCTGGTTCCGGAGGGCGAACCGCTGACGGACGACGAGGGGGGATATACGGAGGGGGTGCCGTTCACGGAGATCATCGCGGCGGAACTGGCCGTCGACCTGGCGACGGCGGCGGCATGGGAAGAGGAGTGGCGCGCTTCGGCCTGCGCGGAGGCGCAGGCGCAGGGGATGGCCGAAGGGTCGATGTGGCTCGACGGCGTCGGGACGATCGCCTTCCGGGAGACGGAAGGATACGACGGATATCCGGTGCGGACGGCGGAATTCTACCCCGACCCGGAATTTCTGGAGCTGCTCAACCCGCTGCCGGCCGAACCGCTGGTGCTGCCGGTGGGGCGTTGGCTGGCGGACGGCACGGCGATGGAAGAGGAGGCGCCTGACACGAGGGGATACGACCGGAGGGGGCCCCGCAGACACCCGGGGCCGGGACGACGCAGCGGCGGACGGCGGGGGCCGAAAGTATTGCCCCGGGAGCGGAATCCGCACAACTACACCGTCTCGTTTCTGGCCGTATTGATCGCTTTGGGGGCGCTGGGATATGTCTGCTATTACGTGTGGACCTACACCGACTGGCTGAGCGACCTGCTGCCGCGGTAACGCGACACCGGACCCGGCCGACTATCTTCATTTTATGGCATACTATTTCGCATCCGACGTCCACCTGGGACTCTCGTACCGCGGCGAAGATCCGCGGGAACGGGAGCGGTGTTTCGCGGCATGGCTCGACGCCATCGAGGCGGATTGCGAAGGACTTTTTCTGGCGGGCGATATTTTCGACTTCTGGTTCGAATACCGGCGGGTGGTGCCCAAGGGTTTCGCTCGGACGCTGGGCCGGCTGGCCGCGTTCTGCGACCGGGGGATACCGGTGCACTTCTTCGTCGGGAACCACGACTTGTGGATCGGCGACTACTTCGCCGACGAGATCGGCATGACGGTGCATACGGTTCCGGAGGTGTTCGAACTGTACGGAAAACGGATTTTCGTGGCGCACGGCGACGGGCTGGGGAAGAGCGGCGACTGGAAATACACCGTGCTGCGCCGGATTTTCCACTGCCGGTGGCTGCGGCGGGTGGCGTCGGCATGGCTGCATCCGAACGCGATGATGCGTTTCGGGCGGTGGTGGTCGTCGCACAACCGGCACGGGAGGACGGAGGGGGTGGCGCACGTTTTCCGGGGCGAAGAGGAACCCATCGTGCGCTTTGCGCGGGTCTACGCCGCGGATCATCCGGAGACGGATTACATCGTCTGCGGGCACATCCATACGCCGGTGGTGCACCGGTTGGGAAGCCGGTGCGAGGTGGTGATCCTGGGCGAGTGGATCGAGCGGCCGGCCTATGCCCGGCTCGACCGCACGGGAGACGGGGTTCGGATGGAGCTCGTCACATGGCCGGAGGGCGACTCTCTATAATAGCAAGGTATTCCCGAGACTTACATTAGAATTTGAAGCGGGCCAGCAGCGTGACCCGATGATTCTGCGAATTTTCGTACCGATCCACCGGCCGGTAGTGCGCGTCGAACGTCCGGCCCCACGAAGCGAGGCTGTACATATACTCCAGCCCGAACGAGAGCTGTTTGTAGTGGTACCACAGGCGCGGCGAGAGGCGGAAATACCAGTCGATCCCCTTGTCCGGAATCGCCGCATCGGCCAGGTCGATCTCCCGGCCCGACCCTAAGTTTTTCGTCCAGCCGGCCAGCAGACCCGGCTGCCAGCCCTTCATGATCTTCGTTTCGAACCCGACCCACATGGCGATCGTCTGCGTGGTCGTATAGCCGTAATCCTTCTCGCCGCGCTCCACATCCCTCAGCAGCGGCCCGTACCCGCCCAGCATGTTGAGCGTCGAGAGATCTTCGCCCCACATCGCGAAAGCCGTCAGTTTGTGCCCTCCGCCGAAAGTGTGGAGCCCGAAAATCGACGCATTGAAAGCCGTCACCCGCCGGTGCGTGCGGATCGAATCCACGGTCAGGTTGCGCGGCCGGATCGACTTCACGGCCCCGCTGACGCTCACCTTCGTCCGGTTGTCGCCGACCGTCAGCCGCAGCGCGAAATCGGGCACCAGCCCGTAGGCCTGCGCCTCCCCCTCCGCACCGGCATAAAAACCCGCCGCCACGCTCAGGCGGACGATCTCACCGAACTTTTGCGAAAAGCGGATCTGGGGGATTCGCGACAACGGATTGAGCGGCGTGCCGGCGCCGTGCGCCACCGTGTTCGGGAAGACCTCCTCCGGCACCGAGAGGTTGTTGGTCTGGCCGACCATCAGCCGGCTCCGCTTCCAGTTCAACGAAATGTAGGCATGCCGCAGCCGCAGCACGCCGATGTTGTTGCCCGACCCCATGAAGTCCGTTTCGATGTATCCGGCGGCCTCTCCGCCGAGTATGTCGGCGGCCGTGGCCGTGAAATGGAGCCGCGAATTGGCCACCCCGAACCGCAGCGAATTCTCCCGGTGAATGTCCTCCCCCTGCGCGTTGTAGGCCGGCGCCAGCGGGAAATAATAGAAAATCCCGTTGCTCGAGGCCTTGGAGGTATAGGAGTCGTGGAACAGCTGAGCGTCGATGCGCCCCCCGAACCTGAATTTCACCCGTTTTTCAGTGCTTTCGGCAGCCCGGACACAGGCGATGCCCAGCAGGGTCGAAATAAAAACGGAAAGGATTCGTTTCATGCTTCGGAAGAGATGAGAATAGGGTGCAAAAATAATATTTCCCGGAAGAAGAGCGACCCGCCGACCGAAGCCTAAAAACCGTAACTTTGCTCCCGTTATGATCGACCGCCAGACCGTAGACCGAATTTTCGCCGCCGCAGACATCGTGGATGTGGTGAGCGACTTCGTGACCCTGAAGAAGAAAGGGGTCAACTACCAGGCCTGCTGTCCGTTCCACAACGAAAAGACCCCCTCGTTCGTCGTCTCGCCCTCCAAAGGGCTCTACAAATGCTTCGGGTGCGGCAAGGGCGGCAACGCCATCAGCTTCGTGATGGAGCACGAGGGGCTGAGCTACGTCGAAGCCCTGAAGTGGGTGGCCAAGAAATACGGCATCGAAGTCCGCGAGAAGGAGCAGACCCCCGAAGAGCGCCAGCGCAACGACGACCGCGAGAGCATGATGATCGTCACCTCGTGGGCCAACCAGTACTTCGAGGCCCAGCTCCGGACGCCGGAGGGGGAGAGCATCGGGGTGAGCTACTTCCGGGAGCGCGGCTTCACCGACGCCACCATCTCCAAGTTTCAGTTAGGTTACTGCCCGGCCAAAGGCGACGCCATGACGCAGGCCGCGCTGGGCGAGGGGTACCGGGAGGAGTTTCTCGTCGGCACCGGGCTCACCATCAAACGCGAGGCCATGAACGGCGGGGGATACTATGACCGTTTTTGCGGGCGCGTGATGTTTCCCGTCCATTCGCTCTCGGGCCGCGTCATCGCGTTCGGAGGACGGACCTTGCGGACGGACAAGAAGGTCGCCAAATACCTCAACTCGCCCGAGAGCGAGATCTACCACAAGAGCAACACCCTCTACGGCATCTACTTCGCCAAGAAGGCCATCACGCAGTTCAACCGCTGTATCCTGGTCGAGGGCTACACCGACGTGCTCCAGATGCACCAGTCGGGGGTCGAGAACGTGGTAGCGTCGTCGGGGACATCGCTGACGGTGGAGCAGATCAAGCTCATCAAACGGTTCACCAAGAACGTGACGGTCATCTACGACGGCGACGCGGCGGGGATCAAGGCCTCGATGCGGGGGATCGACATGATTCTGCGCGAGGGGCTCACCGTGCGGTGCGTGCTGCTGCCCGAGGGCGAAGACCCCGACTCGTTCGCGCGGGCGCACAACGCGACGGAATTGCAGGCCTATGTCGAGGAGCACGAGGAAGACTTCATCTCGTTCAAGACGCGGATCCTGCTGGGCGACGCGGCCGAAGACCCCATCAAGCGGGCGGAGGTGATCTCGAGCGTGGTGGAGTCGATCGCCACGATTCCGGAGGCGATCACGCGGTCGGTCTTCATCCGGGAGTGCGCCCGAAAGCTCGAAATCGACGAAGACATCCTGATCCGCGAAGTGGCCCGGAAGCGGGTGACGATGGTGGACGGACAGGCGGGACGCGAGGCGATGGACAACCAGCGGCGCAAGGAGCAGTTCCTGCAACGGCAGACAGCCGATCCGAACGCCGTTCCGAGCTTTTCGCCCGAGGAGCCGGCCATGGAGCCGGCCGCCCCGGTCGACCTCGCCCCGAAGCTCAGCTTCGCCGAACAGGGGCTCAACCGCGAGCTGGAGCAGTTGGAACGGGAGTTGGTGGGCTACCTGCTCAAATACGGCGGCGAGAACTTCGACTTCGAGATGTCGCCTACGGAGATCGTTTCGCTGAGCGTGGCGGAGACCATCATCGGCGACCTGGAGCTCGACCGCATCGAGATGCACAGTCCGCTCTGCCGCCAGATCTACGAAGAGTACGTCCGGATCTACCACGACGAGAACCGGGCGCCGGAGGTGAACCGATTCATCAACCACCCGTCGGCCGAGGTAGCGTCGTTCGTGGTAGACCTGCTGACCGAAGAGGAGACCTACTCTCCCAGCCGGATGTGGGAGCGCTACGAAATCCGTGTCTCCACCGAGCGGGAGCGGCTCGGCGAGGCCATCCCCAAGGCGATCACGATTTATAAGTCGAAAGTGGTCAGTTCGATCATCGCCTCGCTCCAGAAGGAGCTGCTCGGCATCCAGACCATGGAGGAGGCGCAGGAGATCATGCAACGCCTCGGAGCGCTGAACGAACTGCGGAAAAGCATCTACGAGAAATACCTCCGCACCGTCTGATTCCGGAGCCGCCCTCCCCTCTTTTTTCCGCCCGCCTCGCCTCCGGATGGCTGATATTTCCGGCAAAATGCCTATCTTGCACGCTTCAACCACCGAACGAATCAGCCACAGACGATGAAAGTCTTCAAATTCGGCGGCACCTCCGTAGGTTCGGCCGCCGGTCTGCAAAATATCCGGGAAATCATCGCCCGCGAACCGGGCCGCGTGGCAGTCGTAGTCTCCGCCCTGGGCGGCGTCACCGACCTGCTGCTCTCCACAGGCGCGACCGCCGCACAGGCCGATCCGGCCTACTGCGACCGGTACGAATCCATCTGCCGGCGGCACCGGGAGGCGATCGCCGAGAGCGTGCCGGCCCATCTGCAAGAGGAGACCCGTGCGCAGGTCGAGGCGCTGCTCGAAGAGCTGGGCAATATCCTGCGCGGCGTTTTCCTGATCCAGGATCTCTCGCCCAAGACGACCAACACCATCGTCGGCTACGGCGAGCGGCTCAGCTCGCTGATCGTCAGCCGGATCATCGACGGCGCCGTGCTGCGCGACGCCCGCGCTTTCATCAAGACCGAACCCTACTTCAACAAACACATCGTCGACTTCGCCCTCACCAACGAGCTGGTGCGGAGCACCTTCGCCGACGATGCGCGGGTGAGCGTCGTGCCGGGCTTCATCTCGTCGGACAAGACCACCGGCGAGGCGACGACGCTGGGACGCGGCGGCTCGGACTACACGGCCGCCATCATCGCGGCGGCCGTGGGAGCCGAGGCGCTCAACATCTACACCGACGTGGACGGCTTCATGACCGCCGACCCGCGGGTGATCGACAAAGCCTACCTGATCGAGTCGCTGACCTTCGTCGAGGCGATGGAACTCTGCAACTTCGGCGCCAAGGTCATCTATCCGCCGACCATCTTCCCGGCTTACAACCGGAATATCCCGATTTATATCCGGAACACCTACCGGACGGAGTGCCCGGGGACCTACATCTCGCGCGAGGTGACCGTCCCGGTGGCCGGACGCGGCGACATGCACAAAGCGATCAAAGGGATTTCGTCGATCAACGACAGCTGCCTGCTGACCATCCGCGGGCTGGGGATGTGCGGCGTGATCGGCGTCAACTACCGGATATTCAAGGCACTGGCCAAGGCGGGGGTGAGCGTCTTCATGGTCTCTCAGGCATCGAGCGAGAACACCACCTCGATCGGCGTCCGGCGCGACGACGCCGAACGGGCCCGGGAGGTACTGAGCACGGAATTCGCGCAGGAGATCGCCACGGGCGAGATCGACGAGATCATGCTGGAGTGCGACCTCGCGACGGTGGCGATCGTCGGCGAGAACATGCGCCACTGTCCGGGGATCGCCGGCAAGCTGTTCGGGACGCTCGGCCGGAACGGGATCAACGTCATCGCCTGTGCGCAGGGGGCCAGCGAGACCAACATCTCGTTCGTCGTCAAGGTCGAGAGCCTGCGGAAGACGCTGAACGTTATTCACGACTCGTTTTTTCTGTCGGAATACCAGGTGCTGAACCTCTTTCTGACCGGCGTCGGGCTCGTAGGGGGCTCGCTCATCGAGCAGATCCGCTCGCAGCAGGAGGTACTGTTGCGGACGAATGCGCTCAAAATCAACGTCGTGGGAATTTCGAACTCACGGCGCAGCATTTTCGACCGCGACGGAATCGACCTCGCGCGGTACCGGGAGCTGCTCGAAAACGAAGGCGTTCCCACCACACCGCAGACCATCCGCGACCGGATTACGGAGATGAACATCTTCAACTCGGTCTTCGTCGACTGCACGGCCAGTCCTGCGGTGGCGGAGATCTACGGCGACCTGCTGTCGCACAACGTCTCGGTGGTGACGGCCAACAAAATCGCCGCCTCGTCGGCTTACGAGCACTATGCGGCGCTGAAGAACACGGCCCGGACGCGGGGTGTCAAGTTTCTCTTCGAGACCAATGTGGGGGCGGGGCTGCCGATCATCAACACGATCAACGACCTGCGGCACAGCGGCGACACGATTCTGGGGCTGCGGGCCGTGCTGAGCGGGACACTGAACTACATCTTCAACGTGCTGTCGGAAGAGATTCCCTTCAGCCGGGCGGTGGCGATGGCCAAAGAGGCGGGCTATGCCGAACCCGACCCGCGGATCGACCTCAGCGGGACGGACGTGGTGCGCAAACTGGTGATTCTGGCCCGCGAATCGGGCTATGAGGTGGAACAGGCGGATGTGGTGAAGAACCTCTTCGTTCCGAATTCGATTTTCGAGGGTTCGACGGAGGATTTCTGGGCCAAGGTGCCGCAGCTGGACGCGGAGTTCGAACGTCAGCGGCGCGTGCTGGCGGCCGAGGGGAAACGGTGGCGGTTCGTGGCATTGATGGAGAACGGCCGCTGTTCGGTGGGGCTCGAGACGGTCGAGGCGGGCCACCCGTTCTACGACCTGGAGGGGAGCAACAACATCATCCTGATCCGGACGACACGCTACGACGAATATCCGCTCCAGATCAAGGGGTACGGTGCCGGAGCTTCGGTGACGGCGGCAGGAGTCTTCGCCGACATCATGTCGATCGCCAATATCCGATGATTTGGCGGTTTCGCAGAAAAACGCTATTTTTGTGGCGCGAAAGCGGTTCTGACCCATGGTGTAATGGTAACACAGCAGATTTTGGTTCTGTCGTTCCAGGTTCGAGTCCTGGTGGGTCAACACTTTTTTTGCAGATTTTGTTGCGGGTTTCATTCAGACGCATTAAATTTGCAGCGTCTTCCGAACAGGAGCGACACATTTTTATTGACCCGTGGTGTAATGGTAACACTACAGATTCTGGTTCTGTCTTTCTGGGTTCGAATCCTAGCGGGTCAACACACATTCCTTGCCGACGGCATCCTATTTAGCGGTAGGATGCCTTTTTTATTGCCTATCGGCAAGGCATTTACGTTCTTTCATTCCCGGCAGTGAACCGGTCCGAGGCTCCCGACTATCGGAGCGCGGGGAATTGGAGCAGAAGCCGCCGGCACGTTCAGGCATGGCGCCCGCCCCGGGCTACCGCTACGCACCCTCGGGCGGTCCGGTGGGTGTCGGCAACGACAGCTATAGCTGGTCGTCTGCGGTAAGCGGTATCCACGGGCAGTTCTTGTGGTTCAACACGCAGGACCTCGATCCCAGCAACGCGAACTACCGTGCCCACGGTTTTCCGTTGCGTTGCCTCTCGGAATAAACGATGCGTGCCGCACTCCCAATTGCCATCCTCTACCCCAACGTTGGCCGTGTCTACCCCAAGGCCGCCTCCACCAATTGGGCCGACCCAGCCGCAGCAAAACGCAGTTTTGCCCGTCCACGGGACGTGGGGCCCGCCCGGTCCGAGGGCAGTACCCTCCCGTAGGACAGTCGCCCGCCCCGCTTAAAGAGGAATTTCACTCGTTTTGCGGTAAGCAAAACCGAGATGAAATTCCTGCGGGCGACTGAAACAAGATTTCCCCAGGCGCGCGAAAAACAAGCCCCGCCCCGGGCTACCGCCATCGGGATACGGGCACGTTGTGGCTCATCGGCAGCAGCGGAAACAGCTACTCGTCCACGCCCTACGATTCGGACGACCACTACCGTGGCGTATACTTGAGCTTCAACGTGACGGGGCTCCTTCCCAGCCACACGAGCTTACGCGGCTACGGTCATCAGTTGCGTTGCCTCTCGGAATAAACGGAAAGAGCTCCTGCGCCCCGCAGGGGCGCGCGGGCCGGACGCCTCCCCCTCGGGAGGCCCGCAACACGCCGCTCACACGCCGAGAATTGCGGCACCTCCCGGGCGCCGGCCCTGCCTTCGTGTCTGCCCCTGCGGCTCCGCTCCCGCTCCGCCACCTCATTTCCCGCGCGCTGGCGGAAATCTTATTCAAACGCGCATTACGCGTTTGAATGATTTCCTTTTCCAGCAGTCGCGCGCGGTCGAGCTTAGTGCCGGATGGAACTGCCCTGCGCGGGCGGCGGCCGGGTGACCCCGGCGGGACGGAGCGAAACTACGTTTCGCTAAGGCTGTGTCGGCAAAACTCTTTGTACTGTTCCTTGTCGCCCCAAAAACGCACCGCCGACTCGAAATAACAGACTTTAAGTATCGAACCAGATGCTGAAACATATCATTTACAGCGTACTCGCCGCCATCATCACACTGAGCAGCTGCGGCGCTGAAAGCCCTCAGGCACAACAGGAAACGGAAACCGCTCCCTCCGACTCCGTGTTTATCGCCTCCTACGCCTTTGTCGACACCGCCGCAGACACCTTGTGCGACCCGTCCGATCACCTTGCCGCCTTTTACGCCAAACTCCGGCGGCTCGACCGCCTGCGTCTGCCCGTCTCGGACACCGCCGACTCGACAGCCGAAGAGGCCGTCCGACGCATCAATATCATCCAGTTCGGCGACTCCCACATCCAGGGCGGCGTGATCCCCGACGTCATCATGCGCCACCTCCACGCCCGGTTCGGCAATGCCGGACGCGGCATGATCGTGCCCCACAAACTCGGCGGCAGCAACGAGCCCCGCGACTACGCCATACGACCCGTTCCCGGCTACTCCGGCGAATGGAGCTGCGCCCGCATCGTCCACGGGAAAGGAACCGCCCAGCCCATCGGAATCACCGGCATCGCCGTCCAGAGCTCGCAGGCCGAAAACCGGCTCCTGCTCTGCGCCCTGCCCACCAACGACACCCTCGACTACCGCTTCAACAAAGTCCGGGTCTTCCACGGGAAATACGCCCCGATCATCGAAGCCCCCGACAGCCTCTCGGCCGGCATCGGGACACCCGACATTATCTACGACTTCAACACCGACATCGACCTCGTGGAGAGCGTCGATTCGCTCGAACTCCACACCTATGCCGACGGGAAATTCGCCCGCGGGCCGATCTACGGATTCTCGCTCGAAAACGGACACGACGGCATCCTCTACCACGCCATGGGCGTCAACAGCGCCTGCTTCCTGCACTGGGGACGGCAGGAAGAGGTCATCCGCCAGAGCACCGCATTGGAGCCCGACCTGATCATCCTCTCGATGGGCTCGAACGAAGCCGCCGGCAGCAACTTCAACGACGACGTCTTCTACCGCGAAATCGACCGGTTCGTCGCACCGCTGCGGGAAGCCAATCCCGGAGTCGCCATCCTGCTGACCTCCCCCGCGCAAGCCTTCAAAAAGGGAGAACCCAACCCCAACTTCGGCCGGATCAGCCGCACCCTGAGACGCTATGCCGAAGAGCAGGGCGTGGCCTTCATCGACCTCTACGCCGCCACCGGAGGCGAAGGATCGGCCCTCAACTGGGCCGACCACAACCTCATGGCCCGCGACAAGATACACTACACGGCCGAAGGATACCGCATCCAGGGTCTTCTGATTTACAACGCACTTTACAACGGATACATCGGTCATGGCTCCACAGCTCAGTAACCTCCTCGACCTGCTGAAATACAATCCCGCCGAACCGCTGCTCTTCACCAGCGGTCTGTTCCTCTTCCTCTTTCTGGGATTCACCTGCTTCTACGGCTTCATGCGGCGCACCGTCACCCTGCGGATCGTCTACGTCACCCTCTTCTCGCTCTACTTCTATTACAAGACCAGCGGTATTTTCTTCCTGCTGCTGCTCTTCACCGCCACGAGCGACTTCTTCATCGGCCACTTCATCGCCACCGCCCGGCGCCGAGGAGCACGGCGAGCCTGGGTGGCGCTGAGCGTCTGCATCAACCTCGGGATGCTGGGTTACTTCAAGTACACCAACTTCCTGATCGACATCGTCAACAACTTTCTGGCCGACCCGCTCGAATTCCGGAACATCTTCCTCCCGATCGGGATATCGTTCTTCACCTTCCAGTCGATGAGCTACATCATCGACCTCTACCGGGGGAAAGTCCGGCCGCTGCACCGGTGGATCGACTACCTGTTCTACATCTCGTTCTTCCCGCAGCTGGTGGCCGGGCCGATCGTGCGGGCCCGGGACTTCATCCCCCAGATCCACCAGCGGCCGCTGACCGTCAGCCGGGCCCAGTTCGGTGAAGGAGTCTGGCTGATTCTATGCGGGCTGTTCAAAAAGGCAGTGATCTCGGACTTCATCAGCCTTAATTTCGTAGACCGGATTTTCGACAACCCGATGCTCTACACGGGACTCGAAAACCTGATGGGAGTGCTGGGCTATGCCATGCAGATCTACTGCGACTTCTCAGGCTACTCGGATATGGCCATCGGGATCGCGCTGCTGCTCGGTTTCCGGTTCAACGCGAACTTCAACTCGCCGTACAAGTCGGCCACCATTACCGAGTTCTGGCGGCGGTGGCACATTTCGCTTTCGAGCTGGCTGAAAGACTATCTCTACATCTCGCTGGGGGGAAACCGCAAAGGGCGGCTGCGGACGTATGCGAACCTGATGATCACGATGCTGCTCGGCGGGCTGTGGCACGGGGCGGCGATGCGTTTCGTCGTGTGGGGCGGGCTGCACGGCGCGGGGCTGGCGAGCCACAAACTGACGATGCACCTGGCGCCGGGATTTAAACCTACGGGGGCCGAGATGCCGCGCTGGCGCAGAGTGATCGGGATTCTCCTGACGTTCAGTTTCGTTTGCGCGACCTGGGTCTTCTTCCGCGCCGAATCGATGGAGGTGGCCGGACAGGTCTTTTCGCAGATCTTCACGGCCTTCCATCCGGAAATTTTCTGGGACTTCGTGGTCGGATACAAATGGGTGCTGCTGTTGACGGTACTCGGGTACGTGCTCCACTTCACGAGCGACCGGGTCGAACAGCGGACTTTGCAGGCGGTACAGCGTCTGCCGATCGTGGTGTATGCCCTGATGACGACCGGTTTGATCTGGCTGATCGCCCAGTTGAGCAGCGGCGATGTGCAACCGTTCATTTACTTTCAGTTCTGACGGCCGGCGCAAAAACGCGGCACTTGGTCTGACTTTACGCGTACGACCGATGCCGACCAGCCGTTATTGGGCAATTTCCCGTACTATTCGGATGGCGTAGCTGGCGAAAAGTATGGTTCAGGTAATTACAAGGCGACCAACGGTCGGTTGTACAAGGTAAGCAGCGATGGCACCTCGGGAACCCCGCTCGCCTGGTACCCCGCCCCGGGCTACCGCACCTATCACTCGGGGGCGTTAGGGCTCGTCGGAAGCAATAGCTACAGCTGGTCTGCGACGATTAGAGAAATCACCGGCAAGGGGTTGGGTTTCGATATGATTTGGCTCAATGCCGGAGCTGAACGTAATCGTACTTACGGTTTTCAGTTGCGTTGCCTCTCGGAATAAACGGGGCCGAGGCGGTCTTAGCGAAACGTAGTTTCGCTCCGTCCCGCCGGGGTCACCCGGACGCCGCCCGCGCAGGGCAGTTCTATCCTGTTAGGGTAGAGGCGGCCATGTCGGAGTGCCCGAAGGCACCGCGCGCCGACGCCTTAACAGGAAAATCATTCAAAAGCGTTGCCCGCTTTTGAATAAGATTTTCCAAAGGCGCGCGGACAAGAACCGCGAACAAGAAACAAGGTCGAACCCCTGCGGCTCGAAGAGCCGCGCGGGCCGGAGCCACCCCAGG
>NZ_CAJTMN010000035.1 GCF_910577125.1 uncultured Rikenella sp. | reverse complement strand
AAGGTAAGCACCTCGGGTACGGGAACCCCGCTTGCCTGGTACCCCGCCCCGGGCTTCCGCGACGCAGGCAACTATGGGCGGTTAGGCGATCTGATGAGCGTCGGCGTCGGCGGGTACAGTTGGTCGTCCGCTGTCAGCGGGACTAACGGCGTGTTCTTGGACTTCGGCACGCAGACCCTCTATCCCAGCGGCGTGAACCACCGTGGCCACGGTGTTCAGTTGCGTTGCCTCTCGGAATAAACGGTGCCTTCGGGCACTCCGAAATAGCCGGATCTACCCCAAGGCAGCCTCTGCCAATTAGGCCGACACAGCCATTTGCCCACCGCGGGCACGCGGGGCCTGCCCGGCCCGAGGGCAGTTACGTCCGGCACAAAGCTCGAAAGTCGCCCGCCCGCCTATGAAAAGGTTTGCCGAGCCCGCGCGCCACGCCTTAAGAGGGAAATCGTCAAAACTCGCAAGCGAGTTTTGACGATTTCCCAAAGGCGCGCGGAAACAAATCCAACCACCCCGCCCCGGGCTTCCGCGAAAAATCCAATGGCGATCCGGTGGGCGTCGGCAGCAGCGGGTTCAGCGGGTCTTCCGCCACGAGCGGCGTCTACGGCCTAGACTTGAATTTCGGTTCGCAGGACCTCAACGCCAGCAGCTCGGACCGCCGTGCTTTCGGTTTTCAGTTGCGTTGCCTCTCGGAATAAACGGAGCTTACCGCAAAAAGAGAAGTCCATAACTTGGGGCAGGTTGCCTCCAAGTTATGGACTTCATGCGCATTCAACACCCGCCAGACTGTTGCCGACAAAAGATTTCTTTTAACCTCCGACTCAGCCTACAATGGTTATACCATCCATTTTCACCCCCTTCGTATTGTCGCAAATGCGCTTTTGAGGAAGATCGACGTCAGCTCTCGTTTAAGCACCGGATCAGTCTCGCAATTTCCGGGCATCGTGACCGAATGCTGCGCCCGAGCCTCCGGAGCGGGCGCCGAACAATGGAAAAACCGCAGCCGCTAAAGCCATCCGCCTAAAAATCCGGAAATAATTCATTATATTGCAACATTTCTCGGGATTACATACCGCTCCCCCCATCCGCACTGCCATGACACGCCCGCCTGACGAATCCCCGGATTCGCATCGTGCCTAACCACCGCCCCACACGAGGATAAAGTCACGCATTTTTGACGAAAACCACGCGCATTGCGCTCCGCGACAGCCGGATACGGGACAAGACGGATTCCCGCGGGCAGGCTCCGTGCGCCTGCCCGCCCCCTTCCGCACACCCCGCAGGGCATCCCGTTCCCGAGAAACCGACCGTTACATTTCAAACCAACTCCATATGTTCATGCTGCACAAACGCTTCAGCCTCCTGTTGCTGCTTGCCCTTCTGGCCGGCAGCCGCTCCGCCTCGGCCCAGAAAGACATTCATCGCGAAAACATCGAATGGGCCAACTTCTGGATGGAAAATGTCGACCGCGACGACCGTCCCCACGTACTCTTCATCGGCAACTCGATCACCCAGCGCTACGCCCCGATCGTAGCCGAGACCCTGAAAGACAAAGCATACTTCTCCCGGCTGACCACCTCCAAATCGCTCGGCGATCCGCTTTACCTGCAAGAGGTCGAGATGGCCCTTTCGCACAACCGTTATCACGTGATCCATTTCAACAACGGGCTTCACGGACGCGCCTACACCGAAGACGAATACATCCGCGACTTCGCCAAACTATACAGACTGATCCGCAAGTATGCCCCCGACGCCACCCTGATCTGGGCCACCATCACCCCGGTGCGCGATGCCGGGCGCCTCGACCGCTTCGAACCCTTCAACGAACGGGTGGCCGAACGCAACCGCCGCGTGCTCCGTTACCTCGAAGACAAAGGAGTGCTCGTCAACGACCTGAATGCCATTCTGGCCGACCGGCCCGATCTCTACGACCCCGGCGACGGCGTCCATCCCAACAGCCAGGGCACCCGGATGCTGGCCGAACAGGTAACCGACATCATCCGGCCGCTGTTGGAACAATAACCGGCCGGCAGACCGTAGCCCCCCCCCGCGCGCACTTGATGCCGATTCGGGTCGGAGGCCGCCACAGCCGCCCGATTGCTCCGGGAGCCCACTCCGGTCTGCGACCGATCGGCACAGAAACTTGAACCAAGAGTTGCACCTATGAAGACTCGTTCCCATTCAATAGATATGAAACACAGACACTTCGTTACGTTCGGTATCGTTGCCGCAGCCATAACGGTAGCGTCATGCAGTCCGTCGTCTCGGCAACCGGAGCAGGAAGAGCTTTCGCCGTATGTCGAACCACGGATCGGAACCGCCCATTGCCGGTGGTTCCACTTCACCCCCGGCGCGATGCCCTTTGGGATGGCCAAACCCGGCCCCTCGACCAATGGCAGCCTGGGGAACAAAACCGGCTGGGAAGCCACCGGATACGATTATCGCGACCGCTCGATCGAAGGTTTTCCGTGCCTGCATGAATTTCAGGTCGGCGGCATCGTGCTGATGCCCACCAGCGGCGAACTCATCACCGTTCCCGGCCATCCGGACGACAGTGTGAAGACCGGATACCGTTCCCGTTTCGACCGTCGGAACGAGATCGCTACGGCAGGTTATTACTCCGTCTTGCTGGACGACTACGGCATCCGGGCCGAGCTGACGGCTACGCCCCGGGTGGCCATACAGCGCTTTACCTTCGGACAGAGCGACCGGAACCATCTTCTTTTCGACATCGGAAACCGGCAGGGCGAAAGCGGTGCCGTGCGGGACGCCCGGGTCGTCTATACCGAAGAGGGACGTGTCGAAGGGTGGGTCGTCACCGAACCCGAATACGTAAAGAAATATCAACCCGGCGCAGTGGTGCCGCTCTATTTTTCGGCCGTGCTGGACCGGGAACCCGAATCGTTCGGTGTCTTTCATGGCAACCGGCAGGAAGCCGGAGTCCGACAGGCGAGCGGAGTCGGAGCCGGGCTCTATTTGGACTTCGGTCCGGAGGCCGGAAAGGTCGTTACGGCCAAGGTGGGACTCTCTTATACGTCGGTCGAGAATGCCCGCCTGAACCTTCAGCAGGAGGCCGCCGAGCTGACGTTCGACCAGGCTCGCGAACAGTCGCACCGCACGTGGGAAGAGTACCTGGGACGCATCCGGGTCGAAACCGACAACCCTGAGGATAAAGTCAAATTCTACACCGGTTTATACCACGCTTTGTTGGGACGCGGTCTGGCCAGCGACGTCAACGGCGCCTACCCGCGTCACGACGGCAGCGTCGGACAGCTGGAGACGAAAGCCGGAACGCCGGTGCACAACCTCTACAACACCGACGGCATCTGGGGCGGACAGTGGAACCTGGCCCAGGTCTGGGCACTCGCCTATCCGGAATACCTGTCCGACTACATCAGCAGCCACCTGCAGATCTATCGCGACGGCGGATGGCTGGCCGACGGCGTGGCGAACAGCCGCTACGTATCCGGCGTGGGAACCAACCTGCTAAGTACCGTCATTGCCGCGGCTTACGCCTGCGGCATTCGCGATTTCGACACTACGACCGCTTATGAAGCCTGTCTGAAAAACGAACTCGAAGGCGAGGATCGTCCGCTCGGAGCCGGGAAAGTCGACACAAAAGATTTCGTGAAGTACGGCTACGTACCTCACCGCGATCAGGGCGAAGGTCCCGACGAGGCATTCCTCTTCTCGGCGTCGCATACGCTGGAATATTCTTATAGTGCTTGGGCTGTGGCCCAATGGGCGCGGCAACGAGGCGACACGGCCCGGTACGAACAGCTGACGGAGCTATCGAAAGGGTGGGAACGTCTCTACGATCCGTCGTGCGATTTCGTCCGTCCGAAACGGGCCGACGGCACCTTTATCGACGCTTTCGATCCGATGCAGGTATGGCGCGGGTTCCAGGAGGGGAATGCCTGGCAGTACACGTTCTATGTGCCTCACGACGTTCCCGGATTGGTTTCCAAAGTGGGCGCCGAAGTCTTCAACGCCCGGCTGGACAGCATCTTTACCCTGTCGCAGCAGAAAATCTTCAGCGGCGGCACCGAAATCGACGCTTTTTCCGGCCTGCGCACCCTCTACAACCATGGGAATCAGCCCTGTTTGCATATCTCATGGCTCTTCAACGAAGCCGGCCGGCCGTCGCTTACCCAGAAATGGGTACGGGCTATTCTCAATGAGTTCTACGGCACGGACGGCATTCACGGTTACGGCTACGGACAGGACGAAGATCAGGGTCAACTCGGTGCCTGGTACGTGATCTCGTCGCTGGGTCTGTTCGACCTGAAAGGGTTGACCGGGGAAGAGCCCTCCTTCGGGTTGGGCGTTCCGCTTTTCGACCGGGTGACGATTCGGCTGAATAGCGACTACTATCCCGGCCGGGAGTTCGTCATCACGACTACCGGCAACGACGGCCGGCACCCCTATGTCGACCAATACACCCTGAACGACAAGGTGTTGCACGGCGTCCGCCTGCCCTTTTCGGCAGTGGCGGCGGGAGGCCGGCTCGACATTCGACTGGGGAGCGAACCGAAAGATAATTATTGAGAAAATAGTGCGGAACACAGGTTGCAGAAGACCGGACATGCCGTGCCCGATGCAACCCATGGAGTAACCTGGTGCTCGCCGGACGCCCCGTTGTTCGAACATGGGGCTCGTCATGCCAATATCGCACTGGGCTGGGGCAGTCAGGGAAACTGGATCGAGCACCTCTCTCCCAGCGCAACGATCTATTCGTGGGTAATGAACAACCATTGGCACACCAATTTCCCGTTGACCCAAGAGGGGCCGGTAGAGTTCCGTTACCGTCTGCTGCCGCACGACGGTTACGACGCCGTGCAGGCCAACCGATTCGGGGTGGAGCAGGCGCAGCCGCTGGTTTACGTGACCGCAGACCAAGATCCGCAGGTACGGCCGGTGATCGGGATCGACAATCCGACAATCTACTCCACAATCGTCAAATCGCTGGAATGCGACCGTACCCTGATCGTTCGTCTCCGTTCGGTATCGGATCGGGCCGAACATGTCACCGTGTCGTTCCCGAACAGGAAACCCGTCCGGACGACCGTATGCGGGCTGGAAGAAGAGGCCGGACAACAAACGGATGGCCGACTGACACTGGCACCGTTCGGCATGGTCACCTTGCGTCTCGAATATTGAGACAGGCGTGCGGCCGCACACCTGCTTCGATTCGACACCGCGGGAAATAAATTCACAAGATATTATAACTCCGAATTCAGAAACGATGAAAACCATTTTGAAATGCATATCGATCTGCTGGGCAACATGTTGCATCCCCGTTTCTCAGGGACAGACCCACACCCGGCTGCATCTGCCGGCGATCTTTTCCGACGGCATGGTACTCCAACAGCGGAGTACGGTTCCCGTGTGGGGCTGGGGCGAGGCGAGTACGACCGTGAAGCTCGTCGGCAGCTGGCAACCGAACGACACGGTCGCAGTGCAGGTCGACGCGTGCGGACGATGGAAAACGCGCATCCCGACAACGGATTACGGCGGCCCCTACACATTGGAGATCTTCTCCGACAATCTGCCGGACAACCGGATCGAACTGAAAGACCTCCTGCTGGGCGAAGTGTGGTTGTGCAGCGGGCAGTCGAACATGGAATGGGCCCCGCAAAACGGGATCCGGGATCAGGAACGGGAAATCGCGTCGGCCGACCGGCCGATGATCCGTTATTTCAGTCTGGCCAAACGCGGCAGCGACAACCCGCAGGAAGATTGTACCGCCCGGTGGGAGAGCTGTTCGCCGGAGGTGATGCGCCGGCGGAGTGCGGTGGCCTATTTCTTCGGCAAGCGGTTGAATCAGCAGCTCGACGTACCGGTCGGTCTGATCGTGTCGGCCTGGGGAGGGACACCGGCCGAAGTCTGGACACCGCGCGAGGTGGTGATGAATACGCCGGAAATCGCCGATGCGATGCCGGGCACCACCTATCCCTGGTGGCCGGTCGCACCGGGCGTGCTCTACAACAGCATGATTTTTCCGCTGATGCCGTACGAGATTGCGGGTGCCATCTGGTATCAGGGCGAGTCGAACCGTGACAACCCCTCGTCGTACCGTCTGCTGATGCAAAAGATGATCGAAAGCTGGCGCAGCGGGTTCGGTAAGGAATTCCCGTTTTATCTGGTTCAGATCGCCCCCTACCGTTACGGGTCTTCCGACAACGGCCCGGCACGGATTCGCGAGGCGCAGGATCGTGTGGCACGGCAGGTGCCGAACACGGGGATGGTAGTGACGGTGGATATCGGCGATCCGGACAATATCCATCCGGCGAAAAAGATCGAAGTCGGTACGCGGCTGGCCGATCTGGCGCTCGGCCGACACTATAAGGTGCTGGAAAAAGGGTATGAAAATCCGTTGTTCGAACGGATGGAGGTCAAGAAAGGAAAAGCGATCCTGACTTTCACACACACCGAGAGCGGCCTGACGTCTCCGGCCAAAACGATCTCCGGGGTACAGATCGCCGGGGCAGACGGACGGTTCGTCCCGGCCGAAGCGAAGATTCGGCAGAACCGTTTGGTCGTTTCGTCTCCGGAAGTCGAGACGCCGGTAGCCGTACGTTACTGTTTCGACGATGCCACGATCGGCAACCTGTTCAACGGCGACGGCCTGCCGGTAGCCCCGTTCCGTACAGACACCGACCGGTAAATCCGGGCATTCCGCCCGTTCGAACGAAGACCGGTACAACCGGAAGCGCGGAAGGCTATATCAGGTATGCGATATAGCCTTCCGCGCTTCTTGTGTACAGCCGACAGAGAGAGGGCGGTTATTGTCTCGGATAGAGCGTGTACGCCTGCACCGACCGGCCGTTCTCCATCCGATGCAGGGTCCATCCCGTGTCGCCGTCCCGCTCTTCCAGCCGCCAGTTCAGGGTCGGATCCTGGAGCAGCCTTTTGATGTGCGGCGGGAACGCATCGGCCCGACGAGCCTCTTCCCAAGTTCTGATCACCTTGAAGATCGCATATTTTTGGGGCGCGCTTTCGACATCTTTCTGCCCGATTTTCAGGAAATAAGTGGCTCCGTATCCGACAGCCGTCGCTTCGATGTGTTCGAACTGTTCGACCGTCGAACCGGCCGTGATCGGGAAGTTGACGCCGAACGACGACGGGAAGAAGTTGGCGTAGGTTACGTCGCGCAAATCTTTGCCCTGACTGGTGGTGCTGCCCCAGACCCGTTTGTCGGCATCGTAGATATTCAGTCCCCCGCCTACGTTCCAGACGCTCTGGTAGTGCCACGACCCTTCCGAGAGCGTGGCGCCGGTGAACCGCAGCGAGGGCAGCCGATGTTTGGCAGCCTGTTCGAACACGTTGCGGAAGAAACGTTTGACGGAGTAGGTTCCGAACCCGTTGTGGAACAGGAACTCCTGCCCGTCCAGGTCGTACATCCCCAGCCCGCTGCGAGCGGCCATATCGCCGTAGAGCTTGCCGAGTTCGTCCTGCAGCTCCAGATTCGGCACCAGCCCCTGATAACCCCATCCCACGGTCACCTGGAGTTTATCGACGGCATCGCCCTTCGAATGGGTCGCCGGAGTCGTGTTCCAGTATCCGCGGGTCACATTGAGCAGACGGTAAGGAGCGGTTTCCGATACGCCGAGGTAGTGGATCAGCTCCTTGCCGATCTTGACCATGTTCAGTTCGGGGCAGTGTCCCTCCCAACAGGCGATCTCCTCCAGATAGGTCGGATCGTCGATATAGATCGTCGTGTCGGTGGCCGAGAGGTCGGCGGTCAGGAAACGACGATGCTGGATGCAGGCGCTGTCCGAAGGAACGGGACTGCAGTCTTTCGTTCCGGGCGCCATGGAGTTGGTGATGGTCGTGCGCCCCAGGACGATGCTGTCCCGGGCCAGCAGGGCCGCATATTCGCGATGGGTGAGGTTGCCGGAACTCAGTCGGAACGGTTTGCGTTCGCCGTTTTTGCCGTCGATATACCCTTCGGAGTTTCGGTCTGGATTCAGGAAGCCCAGATCGTAAGCGTGGATACCGTGGAGCCCCATCTGTTTGGTATAGGAGGCGATGCTGTCGTACTCGCCGCCGTACACCCAGACATCGGGAGAGAAGGCGGTGGGGTCTTTGATCCATTTGCCGCGGTAGGTCGGATAAGGGAGTCCTTCGTCCAGCACGATACGTTGGATCACCTCCATCAGGGCGACGCTGTCGGGACTGCCCCACAGGGCGATGGAGGAGCCGATGTAGTCGACCCCGGGGAGATCCTGACGCATCAGGTGGTTCGGTTCGTTGTTCGTGAAGGTCGGCACACCCTCGGGCGAATAGATCAAATCGCCCTGTCGCCGGTCGCGCGACTGGTAGCGGATATTAATCCGCCCATTGCAGTCCACTCCGGCCGTGGCGCCGTAGACCATTCGGAAGTAAGGCTCTTTGCGGTTGTAGAAAGCGACGTCGTTGATCCCGTCGCCCCCCATGGTGAACTGTTGTCCCTCGTGGAGAGTCAGCGGCAGCGGATGGTTGACGTGGTCGGGCGAGTGGACGATATATCCGCCTGCCCCCGTTTCCGAGGTATAGCGTGCTTCGCCCCCGATGGTGTTGTCATCCAAGGCCAAAGCCCCGATGGCGTAGTTTACGGCGGCCGAAGTGTCCCGGGCCACGCCGATCACTTCGCCCAGCAGATTGTCGATGTTCGTGTAGAAACTGCCCCATTGGACGGCATCGATCCCCTCTCGGTTGTCGACCGACAACAGACTAAGTTTCAGGTATTTGTCCTTTTCTTCCAGCCGGACGGTAGCGACCGCTCCGTTTTCGTACTCCAGCGTGTAGCGTCCCTGGCTGTAACGGGCTTTTTGCGGGTAGTAGTAGCGTTTCAGCCGGCTGTCGTACAGCGACAACAGGGGAGAGGGCTGATCCGACGGGCTGAAGTTGCGATCGGTTTTGGTATTGTTCCACATACCGACAATGTAGCCTCGGGAGTCAACCTCGATTTTAAAGTAGTCGGTCCGGAAGGTCGTTTTGTTCCTCGAGGCGCAGTTGCAAAGCAGCAAAACAGATACGGCGTACCACCAGATTTTCCTCATGATTTTGTTATTTTTACCGGGTTTGGGTGTGTGCGTCACGCAACCTGCAATCGCCTGAAAAAGAGCCAAAAACGTTCTTTCCGGCTTCGACATTTCCGAGCGACTTATTGTAGTTCGCACACGATTCTAACAGAGTTGTAATTCAGCAAGTTACACATTAATTTCCGTTCCCCCAAATACGACTGCCGTCCGAGATGGCCGCCCCCTCCGCTATCGCACTCCACGCTCACCCGTCCGCGAATAAAAAAGTTTCGCCTCTCGGTTAACCGAGAGGCGAAACTTCCTGTGAATGCGTGACCCCGACGGGATTCGAACCCATATCGTCAGAACCGGAATCTGATATTCTATCCATTGAACTACGGAGCCGAGTCCGATGCGTCCGCCGCAACGCCCGAGCGTCCCGGCGACGCGCATTCCGGATGCAAAGATACACTTTTCTTTTCCTTTTCCAAAAACCTTTTGTTTTCCGCACCGATTTCCGGACGAAAAAGTCTCCGGGCAAAGAAAAATCGGGCGCGGCCCTTCCGAAAGAGACCGCACCCGACATCTGACAAATCGCAGGGAATCAGCCGGCTACTCGTCCAGCAAGATTTCGAGGATCTTGATCGCCGCATCGGTCACCGGGGTCCCCGGCCCGAAAATCGCCGCCGCCCCGTTCCGGTAGAGGAAGTCGTAGTCCTGGTGCGGAATCACCCCCCCTACAATGACCACGATATCCTCGCGCCCCAAGCGTTTGAGCTCGGCGACGATCTGCGGCACCAGCGTCTTGTGCCCCGCCGCCAGCGACGACACGCCGACCACATGGACATCGTTTTCGACCGCCTGTTTGGCCGCCTCTTCCGGCGTCTGGAACAGCGGCCCCATATCCACGTCGAAGCCGATATCCGCATACCCCGTCGTAACCACTTTGGCGCCCCGGTCGTGTCCGTCCTGCCCCAGTTTGGCGATCATGATCCGAGGCTGACGCCCCTCCTGTTTTGCAAAGCGTTCGCACAGCTCCTTGGCCTTCGCGAACTTTTCGTCGTCTTTCACTTCTGCCGAATAAACACCTGAAATAGAGCGGATCACCGCATTGTACCGTCCCACGACCACCTCGCAGGCATCCGAAATTTCGCCCAGCGACGCGCGCACCTTGGCCGCTTCGACCGCCAGCTCGAGCAGATTTCCCTTCTTCGTCCGCACACACTCCGTAATCGCCGCCAGCGCCCGGTCCACCGCCGCCTGATCGCGGTTGGCGCGCAGCTCCTTGAGCCGTGCCACCTGCGACTCGCGCACCGCCGTGTTGTCCACCGCCAGGATGTCGATCGGGTCTTCCTTTTCGAGCCGGTACTTGTTCAGCCCCACAATCGTCTGCTCGCCCGAGTCGATCCGGGCCTGCGTCCGTGCCGCCGCCTCCTCGATCCGCATCTTCGGCACCCCGGTCTCGATCGCCTTGGCCATCCCGCCGAGCGACTCGACCTCCTCGATCAACGCCCACGCCTTGTGCATGATCTGGTTCGTGAGCGACTCCACATAGTAGGAGCCCGCCCACGGGTCGACACTGCGGCAGATATTGGTCTCTTCCTGAATGTAAATCTGCGTATTCCGCGCGATCCGGGCCGAGAAATCGGTCGGCAGCGCGATCGCCTCGTCCAGCGCATTGGTGTGCAGCGACTGCGTGTGCCCCAACGCTGCGGCCATCGCCTCGATCGCCGTCCGGGCCACGTTGTTGAACGGATCCTGTTCCGTGAGCGACCAACCAGAGGTCTGCGAGTGAGTACGCAGCGCCAGCGACTTCGGGTTCTTCGGATTGAACCGGCTCACGATCTTGGCCCACAGCATCCGCGCGGCGCGCATCTTGGCGATCTCCATGAAGTGGTTCATCCCGATCGCCCAGAAGAACGACAGACGCGGCGCGAACGAGTCGATATCCATCCCCGCATTGACCCCCGTCCGCAAATATTCGAGCCCGTCGGCCAGCGTGTACGCCATCTCGATATCCGCCGTCGCCCCGGCTTCCTGCATATGATACCCCGAAATCGAAATGGAGTTGAATTTCGGCATGTGCTTCGAGGTGTACTCGAAAATATCCGCGATAATGCGCATCGAGAATTCCGGCGGGTAGATATAGGTGTTACGCACCATGAACTCTTTGAGGATGTCGTTCTGAATCGTCCCGCTGAGCTGGTCGAGCGTGCAGCCCTGTTCCAATCCGGCCACGATGTAGAACGCCAGCACCGGCAGCACGGCGCCGTTCATGGTCATCGAGACCGACATCTTGTCGAGCGGAATCCCGTCGAAGAGGACTTTCATATCTTCGACCGAACAAATCGACACGCCAGCCTTCCCCACATCCCCCACCACACGCGGATGGTCAGCGTCATACCCCCGGTGCGTCGCCAAGTCGAACGCCACCGAAAGCCCCTTCTGCCCCGCCGCCAGATTCCGGCGATAGAAAGCGTTGGACTCCGCGGCGGTGGAGAACCCTGCGTACTGCCGGATGGTCCACGGCCGCATCACGTACATCGTGGAGTACGGCCCCCGCAAATTGGGCGCAATCCCTGCCGCATAGTTGAGGTGCTCCATCCCGAGCAGGTCGTCTGCGGTATAGGTGCCTTTGACGGCGATATGTTCCGGCGTCATCCAGACCGGCGCCTCGCCGCATTCTTTCTTCGAGGAGCAACCGCAACCGGCGGCCGAAGATCCCGAATAACTTATATCTGAAAATTTAGCTCTCATGTGTGTTGATTTTTTCGTTTACAAGTGGTTAGAGGCTGCCGCAGAAATGCGCAGCATTTCCCGTCCACGGGACGTGGGGCCCGCCCGGCCCGAGGGCAGTCGAAGCTCGACCGCGCGCCGACGCCTTAAAGAGCGATTCAACTGTTTCGGCGACAGCCGAAATAGAATGAATCGCGTAAGGCGCGCGGGCTTGTCAAAGCGTTTTTCAGTCGCCCGCGGCAATTCTTGCCGAATTGGCTCACCGCCAATCGGCAGAATATGCCCTCTTTGGCGGGCGGGCGACTGTCGAGCTTTGTGCCGGACAGAACTGCCCTGCGCGGGCGGCGGCCGGGTGACCCCGGCGGGACGGAGCGATACTACGTATCGCTAACTTGCCTCTGCCTCAATTCCCTCCTGTAACTAAAGAACAAACGAAACGACCGATTAAATACCCAGTTCGCGTTGATAGTTTTCGAGCGTTTCGAGGACATTGCTCCGGACGCTGATGAAGTGCGAGATGCCCGCCGCTTCGAGCTCCGGCTGACACGCCGGCGCCCCCGCCACCACCACGATCACCCCCGAGTCGCGGAACGCCTCGAAGACCTTCGGAGCCAGCGCCGCATAGTCGTCGTCCGACGAGCAGACCACCACGATCTGCGCCCCCGACGCCTTCGCCGCCTCGATCCCCTCGTCCACCGACGCGAAGAACGTGTTATCCATCACCTCGATCCCCGCACACGCGAAGAAGTTGCAGGCGAACTGCGCCCGGGCCCGAGCCATTGCCAGGCTGCCGCACGTCAGCATGAACGCCTTCGGCCTCTTCCCGCTGCGATCCGTACGGAGCCGCATCGCCTCGAACGCCATCGCCCCGCGGTACGGTTTCAGCGGCCGGAACTCCGGCTCCTTATCCGCGTGCTTGCATCCGCAATGGCAATGCTTCGCCCCCCTCGTCACCGTTTCGGGAGTAATCTCCGCCGGCGCCTTTTCGTTGAAATTCGGATACTGGTTCGTCCCCAGGAGAATCTCACGTCGCGTGGCGATATTCTGATCCCGTTTGTTGGCAGTAGTTTCGACCTGCTCCTGAACGAACTCTTTTTCGAACGCAGCGGTGTACCCCCCCAACTCCTCGACCGCAAGGAAGAGCTTCCACGCCTCCTTCGCGATCGACGCCGTGAGCTCCTCTATATAATAAGAGCCCGCCGCCGGGTCCGTCACCTGGTCGAAATGCGACTCCTCTTTCAGCAAGAGCTGCACATTGCGCGCAATCCGCGAGCTGAACTCCGTCGGCTGTTCGTAAGCATGGTCGAACGGCAAGACCTCGATCGAGTCCACCCCTCCGATCGCCGCGCTCATCGCCTCCGTCGTCCCGCGGAGCATGTTGACATACGGGTCGTAGACCGTCTGGTTCCACGCCGACGTGCGGATATGCGCCCGCAGTTTGGACGAGCACCCCCGTTTCGGGTTGTACGGCTGCATGATGTTGGCCCACAGCAAGCGCGCCGCCCGGAGTTTGGCGATCTCCATGAAGTAGTTCGTCCCGACCGAGAAGTCGAACTTGATGGCCGGCGCCACCCGGTCGACATCCATCCCCCGGTCGGTCAACCGCACCACATACTCGTGCCCCATCGCGAGCGCGAAAGCGAGCTCCTGCACGATTGACGCCCCGCAGTCGTGGAACAGCGTCCCGTGCACCGTGACGAGTCTGATGCGTTTATACTGCGGCGCTTTGTCGAGCAGCTCCTGAATGCGTGCGAAGCGTTTGTCGCCGTCCGGCGCCGCGCATCCCCAGCTGCCCTTTTTCGAGAGCTTCATGAGCGGGTCGATTCCGAAGACCGCAAAGACCTGTTCCGGGTCGAACTTTTCGGCCGCGATTTTATCCAAGAACAGTTCCGCCGCCCGATAGACCCCGCAGCCGCTGAAAGCCAGTTCCACGGCGGTAATCGTAATGCCGCCCAGCAAGGTGTCGAGGTCGGCCGCCGAGAACTCCTTGTTCCGGATGACGAAGCCGAGCGAGTCAACCCCCTTCATCAGCACATCGTGGGCCGTCCGATTGGCCGCCGCCACGTCGTCTCCGACCTCGATCGTCTGCCTCACGCGCCAGTCGTTATCCCCCTTGACCCCCCGGACATACGGGAACTCGCCCGGCCGGGAGCCGAGGTGTTTCAGGTCGGCGAGGTTTTCGGCCCGGTAGTAGGGTTCCACCGTAAACCCCTCCATCGTACGCCACACCAGTTTTTTGGTGCGGTCGGCCCCTTTCAGGTCTTTGGCGATGACCTCTTCCCACTCCGCGGTGGTAACGGGAGGGAATTCGGCCATCAGCTGTTTAGCCTTTTCTTCAGCCATGTGTTGTAGTGTATTGGTTTATATTCGTCTGCATTTCGTTTCTCCGCCCCGCGGATGGCTCGGAAAGGCGGAGTGTGAATTCGCTAACAGATTCATACAAAGTTAAAAGATTATTTCGAAAAACCGTTTTCGGTTCGATTTTTTCGTGCCGAGAGGCATCCGTCCCAAAAAATTTATCAACAATCGATTAAACTTTTGTTGCGCCCCGCGTCTTAATCTCGTGCGCCGGCGGAGAGCGGCCCGGCAGGGCGACAGAGACGGCCGCAGTGATTCGGGAAGACCCGACGCCCCCACGCGCAACACAGACAATTCATTAAAAACCAAAGATAAACGTGACCAGTAGCATGAGAAGAGTAGTCGGATGGATCGGCCTGCTGCTATGGCCCGCCGCGGCCGCCGCAGCCCCCATCACCATCAAAGGAAAAGTGATCGGCAGCGACGACGGCAAACCCATCCCCGGAGCCTATGTGATGATCAACCCCGCCGAACCCGACGTCGCCAAACGCACCGTCCTGACCGGTCTGGAAGGCGAATTCACCATCGTCAGCCGCGAGAAAAGCACCACCCTGAGCATCTCGTTCATCGGCTACAAAGACTACCTCAAGACGATCGACCCCTCCGCCGGCCGCACCGTCGACCTCGGCACCGTCCGGATGGTTCCCGAAGCCATCACCACCAACGAAGTGAAAGTCACCGCCCAGGCCCCGATGGCCACCATGCGCGGCGACACCCTGCAATATAACGCCGCCGCCTTCAAGACCAACCCCGACGCCTCGAGCGAAGACCTGCTCAAGAAGATGCCCGGCGTGACCACCGACGACAACGGCGCCGTCGAAGTCCACGGCCAGACCGTCGGCAAAGTCTACGTCGACGGCAAAGAATACTTCGCCGACGACCCCGCCCTCGCCCTGAAGACCCTCCCCGCCGACGTCGTCGCCAGCATGCAGGTCTTCGACGACAAGAGCGACGAATCGAAATTCTCCGGCTTCGACGACGGCGAACGCATCAAAGCCATCAACATCGTCACCAAGAGCGGCGTCAGCTCCAGCGCCTTCGGTAAAGTCTACGCCGGCTACGGCACCGACAACCGCTACTCCGTGGGCGCCGCCGCCAACATCTTCAACCCCACCCACCGGTGGACCATTCTCGCCGCGCGGAACAACGTCAACAACCAGGGCTTCACCCTGAACGACATCGCCAGCGCCATGACCGGTCGCCGAGGCGGCATGGGCGGCGGCATCGACGCCAGCCAGTTCACCACCGGCGTCCGCGGCGGCATCCAGACCACCACCATGGCCGGCCTCAACTACCAGGGCGAATTCTCGAAAGTGAAACTCAACGGCAGCTACTTCTTCAACAACGTGAACGCCGACATCTGGCGCGCCATCACCCAGAACTACAACACCGAAGGCAACCGCCAGTACTACGACACCACCGCCACTCGGGGCTACAACTACCAGCACCGCGCCAACCTGCGGATCGAGTGGAACCCCAACGAGACCAACCGCATCTTCTTCCGCCCCCGCGTGACCTACTCCACCAACCACGGCCACAGCGCCAACCTCACCAGCACCTGGCTCAACGCCATGGAGACCAACACCGCCGCCAACCGCTACGCCACGAAATTAGGCACCTACGACGCCTCCGCCAACCTCTTCTGGATGCACCGTTTCGGCAAAGCCGGCCGCACCCTCTCCGTCGGCGGCTCCGTCGGCGGCAGCAACGGCTGGGGCGACCGCAGCCAGCAATCCGAATACGGCTCCCTGGACGAGACCGGCGACGAGAGCACAGACGGCCTCTCGCTGCTCGACCTCTACACCAAAGCCACCGGCGACCTGACCTACAGCACCCTCAACCAGATCGGCACCCTCGGCACCCCCGGCTTCGACGCCTCCGGCCGCGTGAGCTACGCCGAACCCCTGTCGCCATCCTCGCGCCTGCAGTTCAGCTACCGCATCGGCTACGACAAGACCGACTCCAAGATCCTGAGCTACGACTGGGATCCCCTGCTGAACGAAATACTGGAGCTCGACCCCACCACCTCCAACCTGTTCAACCGCGACCAGACCCGCCATGCCGGAACCGTAGGCTACAACTGGGTCAAGAAAGATAAGATGACCCTCAACGCCTCGCTCAGCTACCAATACACCACCCTGAACGACGACGAGACCTATCCGCAGACGATGGACAACCGCTACCACTTCGACGCCTGGCTGCCCCGCGTGCGCTTCGAATGGAAACCCACCAAAATGCAGAGCTTCCAGTTCGAATACCGCCGGAGCACCTCCACCCCCACCGTCAACCAGCTGCAAGACGTGCTCGACATCAGCAACCCCCTCCAAGTCTACTACGGGAATCCGGGCCTGAAACAGAGCTACACCGACCGGCTGCAACTCTCCTACAACCTAGCCAACCCCGAGAAATCGACCAACCTTCACCTCTTCGCCTTCGCCAACCTCACCCAGGACTACATCGCGACCCACCGCCGCTACCTGACCGCCGACGAAGAGATCAAAGGCATCACCGTCGTCCGCGGCGCCCAGGTCTCCACCCCCGTCAACCTCAACGGCTACGTCAACGCCAACCTCTTCGGGATCTACAGCTTCCGGATCCAACCCATCCGGAGCAACATGAACATCGGCTTCCGCTACCAGTTCGCCAAGACCCCCTCGATGGAAGACCACGAGAAATACCTCTCCTACAGCAACCGGATGGGTCTGAACCTCTCGCTGACCAGCAACATCTCCGAGAACGTCGACTTCACCCTCGCCTACCGTCCCTCGCTGAACTTCACCACCAGCAAACTGAAAGACCGCACCTCGGGCACGACCGACCGCACCTTCGACCGCTACATCGGCAGCGACCTGGCCGCCTTCCTGAACGTCTTCCTGTGGAAAGGCCTCTTCATCAACGCCGACGCCACCTGGCGCAACTCCGTCGGGACACAGTCGAGCTACACCCAGCACTACGCCCTGCTGAACGCCGCCATCGGGTATAAATTCCTGAAATACCGGCAAGCCGAAGTCCGCCTCTCCGCCTACGACCTGCTGAACCAGAACCGCTCCTTCTGGCAGAGCAGCAACGCCACCTACACCCAGACCACCCTGACCCGTACCCTGAAGCGCTACTTCATGCTCAGCTTCACCTACAAATTCGACACCCGGAAGAACCGCTCCGCCGAGAACTACGGCACCAACGACCGTTCGAGCTGGCAGCGCGGCCCGCGCGGAGGCGGCCCCGCAGGCCCGCCTCCCGGCGGTGGTCCCGGCGGACCCGGCGGTCCCCGGTAACCCTCCGGCGACATACTACGCCCACCCATCGCGCCGTTTCTCCCTCAGCGAGGGAGCGACGGCGCTTTTTTATGACCGCTTTTATGGCCGTCGAACCCGCGAAAATCGTATATTTGTCCTGTTATGGATGCACTGAAAGAGAAAATCGACACCCTCCGCCGCGAGCGCAACGCCGTCATTCTGGCCCACTACTACACCGACTCCGACGTGCAGGACATCGCCGACTTCGTCGGCGACAGCCTCGCCCTCTCGCAGCAGGCCGCGACGACCGACGCCGACGTGATCCTCTTCGCCGGCGTCCACTTCATGGGCGAGACCGCCAAAATCCTCTCCCCCCGGAAGACCGTCCTGATGCCCGACATGGCCGCCGGCTGCTCGCTGGCCGACTCCTGCCCCGCCGACGCATTCGCCGCCTTCATCGCCGCGAATCCCGGGCGGACCGTCATCTCCTACGTGAACACCACCGCCGAAGTCAAAGCCCTGACCGACATCGTCTGCACCAGCAGCAACGCCGTCGAGATCGTCCGGTCGCTGCCCCCCGACGAACCGATTCTCTTCGGGCCCGACCGGAACCTCGGCAACTACATCCGGAACATCACCGGACGCGAGAACATGCTCGTTTGGGACGGCGCCTGCCACGTCCACGAAGAGTTCTCCCTCGAAAAGATCCTCGACCTGAAGCAGGCCTACCCCCACGCCAAAGTGCTGACCCATCCGGAGTGCAAACGGCCCATCGTGCTCATCTCCGACTACGTCGGCTCGACCGCCGGCCTGTTGAAATACGCCGTGAACGACACCTCGACCGACACCTACATCGTCGTGACCGAACCCGGCGTCCTGCACCAGATGCGTCTCGCCGCCCCCGGCAAGACCTTTATCCCCGCCCCGCCGAGCGACCCCTCCTGCGGCTGCAACAACTGCAGCTACATGAAACTCGTGACCCTGCCGAAGATCGCCGCCGCCCTGGAGACCCTGCAACCCGAAATCCTCATCCCTGAAGAGGTGCGCCGCCGCGCCGAAGGCTCCATCCGTCGGATGCTGGAGATCTCCGCCCGGCTCGGCCTCGTCTAACCCCCCTCATCGATCGAAACCCACCATGCGCATATTCAAAGAGACCGGCGAATACCTCACCCTGATGCGGAAAGTCTTCTCCCGACCCGAGAAACTCTCCATCTACCGCCGCCGCGCCCTGTTCGAAATGGAAGCCATCGGCCTGAACTCCATCGGCATCGTCGCGATCATCTCCGTCTTCATGGGCGCCGTCGTCGTGATCCAGATGGCCAACAACCTCGAGAACCCCTTCATCCCCAAGATGCTCATCGGATACGCCACCCGCGAATCGATCGTCCTGGAGTTCAGCTCCACCATCGTCGCCCTGATTCTGGCCGGGAAAGTCGGTTCGAACATCGCCTCCGAAATCGGCACCATGCGGATCACTGAACAGATCGACGCCCTCGAAATCATGGGCGTCAACTCCGCCAGCTACCTGATCCTGCCGAAAGTCGTGGCCTCTGCCCTCTTTTTCCCCCTGCTCACCATCATGAGCATGGTGATCGGCGTCATCGGCGGCTACCTCGTCGTCGAAGCCACCCAGATCTTCCCCCCGTTCGAATACCTCGCCGGGATCCGCTACGCCGTCAACCCCTTCTACATCACCTACTCCATCACCAAAGCCTGCGTCTTCGGCATCATCATCTCCACCATCTCGGCCTACTACGGCTACTACGCCAAAGGCAACTCCCTCGAAGTGGGCCGCGCCAGCACCCGCGCCGTCGTGGTGAGCAGCATCGTGATCCTGATCTTCAACCTGATTCTCACCCAAATCATGCTGACCAAATGATACGCGCCATCGACGTCTGCAAATCCTTCGAAGGGCGGCTGGTACTCGACCGGATCACCGCCACCTTCCAGCCCGGCAAGACCAACCTGATCATCGGCCAGAGCGGTTCGGGCAAGACCGTCCTGCTGAAATGCCTCGTCGGCCTGCACGAGATCGACAGCGGCCAGATCCTCTACGACGACCTCTGCTTCAGCGGCGCCCCGCTCGAAGTGAAGCGCGAGATCCGTCAGAAACTCGGTATGATCTTTCAGGGCGGCGCCTTATTAGACTCCTCGACCGTGCTCGAAAACGTGATGTTTCCGCTCGACCTCTTCACCGACATGTCTCAGAGCGAAAAGGAAGACCGGGCCGACTTCTGCCTCAAGCGCGTCAACCTGACCAACGCCGAACACCTCTACCCCTCGGAACTGAGCGGCGGGATGATCAAACGGGTAGCCATCGCGCGCGCGATCGTGATGAACCCCCAATACCTCTTCTGCGACGAGCCCAACTCGGGGCTCGACCCGAAGACCTCGGTCGTGATCGACAACCTGATCCAGGAGATCACCCAGGAGTACAACATCACCACGATCGTCAACACCCACGACATGAACTCCGTGATGGAGATCGGCGACACGATCATCTTCATTTACCAGGGGAAGAAGTGGTGGGAAGGGACGAAAGACGACATTCTGGAGGCCGACAACCAGGAACTGGAAGATTTCATTTTCGCCTCGGCCATGGCCCGGAAAGTGAAGCACATGCAGCGGCGATAGGGATTCGGCCCCCTCTTGCAGCGAACTGTATTTAGACAAAAGCGGCGACAGAGGGGTACCTCCCATTGTTAGCCCTGCAATCTATTTATATCCTTTCGATTATATCCATCCGATCAGCCCATCGATCCCGTCCCGGGCTACCGCGACGCGAGCGGCTACGGCGAGGGCGCGTTGTGGGGTGTCTACAGCAGCGGGCACAGCTGGTCTTCCGCTACAAGCGGCATCAACGGTTTGTACTTG
>NZ_CAJTMN010000034.1 GCF_910577125.1 uncultured Rikenella sp. | reverse complement strand
AGCGTAGCTAACTAAAAGTCTTTTGGGTACCTTTTCTTCAGAAAAGGTACGGTTCTCTGCGGGTAGACACGAATAAACGAACAGTTAAATATGCAGGAGGCGTTTGGCGACTTTGTCGTGGAGCAAGTGTTCCAGATCGTCGAGACGCGTGTGGTCGATGATTTCGCGGATGAAGCCCTCGATTTGGAGCCGTTTTGCCGCTTCGAGCGCGATACCCCGCTGGCGCATGTAATAGATCGCCTCCGGATCGAGCCGGCCGACCGTCGCGCCGTGGTTGCATTTCACGTCGTCGGCATAGATTTCCAGCTGGGGTCGGGTGCCGATTCGGGCCCGGTCGCTCAGGACGATGTTGTGGTTCTCCTGCAAAGCGACCGTCTGCTGGGCGTCCGGCGCGACGTAGATATGACCCGTAAAAGCCCCCCGCGAATCGTCTTCGGCCACCCCTTTGAAGAGCTGGTTGCTGCGGCAGTGCGCCGAGGCGTGGTGCATCCGGATGTAGTTGTCGGCCAGCTGATTCCCCGCCGTCAGGTAAGCCCCTTCGAGCTCGCAGGAGGCGCCCGTCTCGGAGAGGGTCACGAACTGGTTGCGCCGCAGGAGGCGGTTGTCCAGATCGATGGTGGTGGCTTTGATGCCGGCGTCCCGTTCGATCGAGGTCAGCACGGTGGCGAAATAGGTGGCCCGGGTTTCAGCCACTTCGAACAGCTCGACCGAAGCTCCCGCCTCCGCTTCGAGCAGCAGGGCGCTGTCGATCAGCGCGTCGGCCGATTCGCACGCATGGTGATAGATAACCACCCGCACGCGGCTGTTGCGTCCGGCCCGGATCCGGTGGCGCTGTACGTATTTTTGCCCGCCTCCCTGGGCCGGAGAGGGGTAGCGCAGGTGGATATACAGAATGCCGTTGGTCTCGCATCCGGCGGGGATGTCGATCTGTACCCCCTGCACTTGTCGCATGTCGGTGCCGAGGTTGTCGAGCAGCAGGGGGTCGATGGCCAGCCCCGGATGGGGCGACCGTTCGGCTGCCTCCCGCAATGTCGACGCGGGGAGCGGCTCGATCCGGCACAGGGCGGTGTCGGCTTCGATCGAGATGTCGGCCCGGGCCGCAGACAAATCCCTCCCCAAAGTGCCCGTCGCGGAATCGAAAAATTCGCCCAGCGGGGTGTATTTGTAACGTTCTTTCAGTATCCTCTCCATAGGGCTCCTATTCCTCTTTGTCGCCGTATTCGCGGATGACCCAGTCGTAGCCGCGTTCTTCGAGCTCCCGGGCCAACTCTTTGCCGGCCGAGTAGATGATTTTTCCGTGGTAGAGCACGTGTACGTAATCCGGCACGATATAATCCAAAAGCCGCTGATAGTGAGTGATAACGATCGTGGCGTTGTCGGGCCGTTTGAGCTTGGCCACGCCGGTGGCCACCACGCGCAGGGCGTCGATGTCGAGACCGCTGTCGGTCTCGTCCAGCACGGCGAGCTTCGGTTCGAGCATGGCCATCTGGAAGATCTCGTTCCGCTTCTTTTCGCCGCCCGAGAAGCCGACGTTCACGGCGCGGTTCATCAGTTTGTCGCCGAGTTCGACGATTTCGCTCTTCTCGCGCATCAGGCGCAGGAAGTCTCCGGAGCCGATCGGCTCTTCGCCGCGGGCGGCGCGCTGCTGGTTGATGGCGAGCCGCAGGAAGGAGGCCATCGAAACGCCGGGAATCTCGACGGGGTACTGGAACCCGAGGAACAGCCCCAGCGCGGCGCGTTCTTCGATGCTCATCTCCAGCAGATTCTGGCCGAGAAAAGTGACGCTGCCGCCGGTCACGGCGAACCGCTCGTTGCCGGCCAGCACGGAGCCGAGGGTCGATTTCCCGGCTCCGTTGGGCCCCATGATGGCGTGTACCTCTCCGGCACCTACGGTCAGGTCGATGCCGCGCAGAATCTCTTTGCCTTCGTCGGCGACGGTGGCGTGCAGATTCCTGATCTCTAATATATTCTGGCTCATATGGCGTGTCTGGTGTTTATGCTGTGTAAGACGATGGGTTAGCCTACGCTCCCTTCCAAAGACAAGGCGAGGAGTTTTTGCGCTTCGACGGCGAATTCCATGGGCAGCTGGTTGAGCACTTCGCGGGCGTAGCCATTGACGATCAGGCCCACGGCCTCTTCGGTCGAAATCCCGCGCTGGTTGCAGTAGAAGAGCTGTTCTTCGCTGATCTTGGAGGTGGTGGCTTCGTGTTCGAGGGTGGCGGTGTCGTTGCCGCACTCGATATAGGGGAAGGTGTGTGCCCCGCACTTGTCTCCGATGAGCAAGGAGTCGCACTGTGAGTAGTTGCGACAGCCGGTCGCGGTCTTGGCCACGCGCACGAGGCCACGGTAGGAGTTCTGCGAAAAGCCTGCCGAAATCCCTTTGCTGACAATCCGGCTCCTGCTGTTCCGTCCGAGGTGGATCATCTTGGTCCCGGTATCTGCCTGCTGGTGGTTCCCTGTCAGGGCGACGGAGTAGAATTCCCCGACACTGTTATCCCCCGCCAAAATGCAGGAGGGGTATTTCCAGGTAATAGCTGAACCGGTCTCGACCTGTGTCCAGCTGAGTTTGGCATTCTCTCCGCGGCAAATCCCGCGTTTGGTCACGAAGTTGAAGACGCCGCCCCGTCCCTCCTTATCCCCCGGGTACCAGTTCTGGACGGTGGAGTATTTCACTTCGGCGTCCCGTTCGACGATGATCTCCACGATCGCCGCATGGAGCTGGTTCTCATCCCGGATCGGTGCGGTGCACCCCTCCAAATAGCTGACATAGGCGTTCTCATCTGCCACGATCAGTGTCCGTTCGAACTGCCCGGTGCCGGCGGCGTTGATCCGGAAGTAGGTCGAAAGCTCCATCGGACACCGTACTCCCTTCGGGATGTAGCAGAAGGAGCCGTCGGAGAACACGGCGGAGTTCAGGGCGGCGAAAAAGTTGTCGGTATAGGGCACGACGGTGCCTAAGTATTTCTGTACGAGTTCGGGATGGTTCCGCACGGCTTCGGAAAAGGAGCAGAAGATGATCCCTTTTTCGGCCAAGGTCTCCTGGAAGGTGGTCTTCACCGACACGGAGTCGATGACGGCATCCACGGCGACCCCTGCCAAGGCTTTCTGCTCGTCGAGGGGGATGCCGAGTTTCTCGAAGGTGGCGCGCAGCTCGGGATCGACTTCGTCCATGCTGCTCTTGAGCTTCTTCTCTTTCTTGGGGGCGGCGTAGTAGATGATCTCCTGATAGTCGATGGGCGGGATCTCCAGATGGGCCCAGTCGGGCATGGTCATGGTCTGCCACTTCCGGAATGCGCGGAGCCGGAAGTCGAGCAGCCATTCGGGCTCTTCTTTCAGGGCGGAGATGCGCCGGATGGTGGCTTCGTCGAGCCCTTTGCCGATGGTCTCGGTGGCGAGGTCGGTGGTGAAGCCGTATTTATAGTCGCCTTGGGCGGCGTTTTTGATAATCTCTCTTTCTTCCATGTCTTTCGGGAGGCGAGGGGAGAAGCACTCGCTTTAGGGGCTCTCCTCTGCAAACAAAATACCGTTTTTCGGTGGAATACGGCAAAGATACGAAAAAAGACGGGGATAGCGGTGCGTGGGTGGGGCTGATGTGGAGGTGCGGGTATGGCTGGTTCCGGGGGCGATCTTTTGTCGGAGTAGTTTTTCGGGTAGAGGCTGCCAGCTTTCGAGTGTCTCTCGGCTCTGTTTATTCCGAGAGGCAACGCAACTGAAGACCGTGGCCCCGGAAGCTCGCGTTGCTGGGATTGAGGGTCGCCACGGAGAAAATCAAGTACATGCCACGGTAGTGGTCGCCCGAATTGTCGGACGAGGACGACCAGCTATAGCCGTAGGTGCCGACGCCGCCCGGCTCGCCCGAGGTGTAGTAGCGGAAGCCCGGGGCGGGGTGTGTCTTCCGTTTATTCCGAGAGGCAACGCAACGGAAAACCGTAGCCACGATAGTATGCAAAGACTGGATCGAGTCTCGGTACGTCGAACAGCAGGTATACGCTGCGGTAGTGGTTTCCCGCATTGTTGGATGTGTACGACCAGACTGAACCTTCGTAGCCGACACTCACCGGATCGCCCGAGTAGGTGGTGCGGCAGCCCGGGGCGGGGTTTATGGGGGCCTCGCAGGTTCCGGCCCGTGCGGTTCTTCGAACCGCAAGAATTCCACCTCACCCACGGCCAACAGTTCCGCCCCATCTTCAGCCCATTCGGCCTGTCGCCCATCCCTCCGAAGCCGCTACGCGGCTTGGGCGACAAGGCCGGCGGTTTTGCGAACCGCAAAAGTTTGGCCAAGCCATCTGTCGGGTTCGGGCTGCGCGCTCCGGGGGTGGGCCGAAGGCCCAGCGCGCAAGCCCGGCGATTCCTCGCGGAATCGCGCTATTCATTCTCAAAATACATTTCGTAACGCCCGTAGCAGTCCGGCGCCAACGGAGGGGGCACGAGCTCCGTCGAGTTGCAGCCCTCCGCCTGCCGGGGCGTCGGACTGCGCGACCCTGCGGGTCGCACCAGTTCAGTCCAAAGCACCGCTCTGTGTCCGCCTTACTGCGGCTCCGCTGCGGCCGCGCGCTGGCGGAAATCTTATTCAAACGCGCACCACGCGTTTGAATGATTTCCTTCTCCAGCAGTCGCGCGCGGGGCTGACTTTCTCGCAGCCGTCGCCCGCTGGGATTTCATCTCGATTTTGCTCACCGCAAAACGAGTGAAATTCCTCTTTAAGCGGGGCGAGCGACGGTCGAGCTTCGAGCCGGACGGAACTGCCCTTCGCGGGCGGCGTCCGGGTGACCCCGGCGGGACAGAGCGATGCTTGCGCATCGCTAAGGTCGCCTCTACCCCAACAGGACGGAATTGTCCTCGGGCCGCGCGGGCCCCACTTGGTAAAGCGAAGAGAACCCTAACAAAACACCCTGTGGGTGCGTGGACGGGCGAAACTTACGTTTCGCTGCGGCAGCCTCTATCCCAATTCTTTATTCGCGCGCCTGGGCGATTCATTCTATTTCGGCTTGTCGCCGAAACAGTTGGATCGCCTTATTAAGGCGGCGGCGCGCGGGCTTGTTAATGCGTTTTTGAGTCGCCCGCTGGGATTTCATCTCGATTTTGCTCGTCGCAAAACGAGCGAAATCCCTCTTTTGGCGGGCGGGCGACTGTCGAGCTTTGAGCCGGACGGAACTGCCGCTTTTTGAAAAAAGCGGCACCAAAAACTTTTAATTAGCTACGCTACGCCTCAGACTCCGCAGTCTTCGCGTTTTGGCTGTGGGTTGGCGAAATCTTATCACCCAAATTAGGTACACAAAAAGCCCGCCGGCATCTTCGAAAAGATGCCGGCGGGCGATAGAAATACCGAATGCGGCTTACTGTTGTGCCGATTCGGCTTGCTCTTCCATCGACCGGTAGAGGTCGGTATAGTGCTGGAACTTGGCTTCGACTTCTTCGCCGCTGGCCAGTTTCTGGTAGTACAAACCTTTGAGCATCTCGACGATGCCGATCTCCTGGGGATTCAGTTCGTGGGCTTTTTCCAGATATTCGATCGCGACGTTGTAGTAACCGATCGCTTCTTTGGCCAGAGCGTCGTATCCTTTCACGTCGTTGATGTCGAGTTTCCGGGCTTGTTCGATCAGGGCGTCGCCTTTGCGGGCTTCCATGATCCCGGCATTCATGTACGGTGCATAAGCGTCCGGTGCCACTTTGGTGGCTGCGACGAATGCGGCTTCAGCCTTGTCGGCGTTGCCCATCTTTTCCCACAGGGTGCCTTCGAGCATGTAGAGCGAAACGTTCGACGGGTCGAGCTCTTTCGCTTTGTCGAGCAGGCCGACCACGGTGTCGGGGCTGCGCTGGGTGTCGATGTAGAGGTTGATGAGCTGGGTCACCATCCGGTTGTCGGAGGGGTATTTCGTGAGGGCGTTTTCGAGCGTGGCGATGGCGTCCTCTTTCTTGCCTTGTTTTTCCTGCATGTAGGCGATGTAGAAGTCTACGCCGCCTTCCTGGTCGTAGCCGATTCCGCGGGCTTTGTTCAGGTATTCGAGGGCTTTGTCGTAGTCTTCGCCTTCGCTGTAGGCCACGCCGGTGTAGTAGATCATCAGCGAGTCGGTGTTGCCGAGCATCTGGTTGATTTCAACGACTTTGGCGAACTTTTCGGCTGCCTGGATCTTCTGACCGAGGTTGTAGTTGTTCATCCCGTTGGTGTTGAACTGGTTCAGGAGGTCGTCGCCGATCAGGTATCCTTTGCCGGTCGCCACGGTGGGGTCGAGTTCGCAGGCTTTCTTGAAGGCTTCCAATGCCTTGTCCAAGGCGCCGGCCCGGAATTCGTTCTTGGTCTGCCAGAAGACGACCTGGCCGTTCTGATTGACGTAGATGTCGAAGTTGTCGAAAACGTATTTCTTATGGGGCTGGTCCATGACGGTCACTTCGACGATTTCGTTCGGCTGGTCACCGACCAAGGCCAGGGTCTGTTCGATGGGAAAATCGGCGACCAAGGTTTTGGTGTAGACTTTCGAGGCGGCGATCAGGGCGCTGGTGTGGTCGAGCCACGTATTGGCCGATGCGGATTTTTTCGGATCGGCGATGGCTTCGTCGCTCTTCTGGAGTCGCTTGGCGAGGTTGTCCAGCTCTTTGGTCTGCGAGCTGGCAGCCAGGGTGGTGGCTGCGGCGGCGAGGATCAAAAGAATCTTTTTCATGGTTCGTATCGTATGAGTATGTGTTAGTTATTCGGTCGCTTCGGTCGTAGTGCCGGCGGAGTCGCTCGTTTCGGTTTCGACTGCCGCTTCGTCGTCTTCGCTCTTGGGCACGGCGATCACGGAGGCGATGGAGTCGTTGTTCCGCAGGTTGATCACCTTAACCCCCTGTGCCGCGCGTCCGGTGACGCGGATGTCGGCTACTGGAATCCGGATCGTGAGCCCCGACCGGTTGATGATCATCAGGTCGTTTTCGTCGCTCACGGCCTGAATGGAGATCAGCTTACCTGTCTTTTCCGTGATCTGGATGGTCTTGACGCCTTTCCCCGACCGGCCGGTGATGCGGTAGTCGTCGATGCCTGTCCGTTTCCCGTATCCGTTTTCCGAGACGACCAGAATTTCCGGTTTCTGATCGGGTTCGACGGTCAGCATGCCGATCACTTCATCCCCGTCGTCGAGATTGATCCCCCGCACGCCTGCACCGGTCCGTCCGATGGCCCGGACGTTCTCTTCTTCGAAGCGAATCGCTTTCCCGCCTTTGGCGGCAATCACCACTTGGGCTTTCCCCGAGGTGAGGGCGGCGTCGATCAGCTGGTCGCCTTCTTTAATCGTGATGGCGTTCACGCCGTTCAGCCGTGGCCGGGAGTAGGCTTCGAGCAAGGTCTTCTTGATGATCCCTTCGCGGGTACACATCACGATGTAGTTGCTGTTGACGTATTCCGGGTCGTTCAGCCGCCGCACGTTGATATAGGCCCGCACTTTGTCATCCGGCTCGATCTGGATGACGTTCTGGATGGCGCGTCCTTTGGAAGAACGGGAGCCTTCCGGTATTTCGTACACTTTGAGCCAGTAACATCTCCCCTTTTCGGTGAAGAAAAGCATGGTGTTGTGCATCGTAGTGACGTACAGATGCTCGATGAAGTCCTCATCCCGCGTTGCAGACCCTTTGGAGCCCACCCCTCCCCTGGATTGCGTCCGGTATTCGGCCAGCGGGGTGCGTTTGATATACCCCAGGTGCGAGATGGTGATCACCACATCTTCGTCGGCGTAGAAGTCTTCGGGATTGAACTCTTCTGCGGTCAGGACGATTTCGCTCCGCCGTTTGTCGCCGTACCGCTCTTTCATCTCGTTGAGCTCCTCTTTGATGAGCTGCATCTGCATGGATTCGCTGCCGAGGAGTTCGTTGTAGTGGGCGATCATTTTACGCAGTTCGTCGTATTCCTGCTGGAGTTTCTCGTGTTCGAGTCCGGTCAGTGCCCGCAGACGCATGTCGACGATGGCTTGTGCCTGAGGGTCGCTGAACTGGAAGCGGGCGATGAGGTTGGCTTTCGCTTCGTCTGCATTCTTGGCGGCCCGGATGATCCGGATGACTTCGTCGATGTTGTCCTGCGCGATCAAGAGACCCTCCAAAATGTGTGCCCGCTCTTCCGCTTTCCGCAGGTCGTACTTGGTTCGCCGCACGACCACGTCGTGCCGGTGACGGACGAAGTATTTGATCAGCTCCTTGAGGTTCAGCGATCTCGGCCGTCCGTCCACCAGCGCGATGTTGTTCACCGAGAAGGTGGATTGCAGCTGGGTGTATTTGAACAGGGTGTTGAGCACCACGCTGGCCACGGCGTCGTGTTTCAGGATGATGACGATCCGCATCCCGTTCCGGTCGCTTTCGTCGTTGATGTACGAAATCCCGTCGATTTTTTTGTCGTTGATCATGCCGGCGATCTTCTGGATCATCTCGGCTTTATTGACCTGATACGGAATTTCGGTCACGACGATGCATTCCCGCCCGCTTGCGGTGTGTTCGATGTCGGTCTTGGAACGGATCACGATGCGGCCCCGTCCCGTCTCGTAAGCTTCCCGCACGCCTTCGTAGCCGTAGATGATCCCGCCGGTCGGAAAGTCCGGTGCCTTGATCTTTTCGATGAGTTCCGAAATCTCGATGTCGGGGTTGTCGATATAGGCGTCGATCGCATCGATGGTGTCGCTCAGGTTATGCGGCGGCATATTCGTGGCCATCCCTACTGCAATCCCGGAACTCCCGTTCACCAACAACAAGGGTATTTTCGTGGGAAGTACGGTCGGCTCGTAGATGGTGTCGTCGAAGTTGAGGGTGAAGTCGACGGTCTCTTTGTCGATGTCGGCCATCACTTCGTCGGTGATTTTCTTCATCCGGGCTTCGGTGTACCGCATCGCCGCCGGGCTGTCCCCGTCGATCGATCCGAAGTTCCCCTGGCCGTCCACCAGCGGATACCGCAATGACCAGTCTTGTGCCATCCGCACCATGGCGTCATAGACCGAGGAGTCGCCGTGGGGGTGGAATTTCCCCAAAACCTCCCCGACGATTCTGGCGGATTTCTTGTAGGGCTTGTCCGAGTACAGCGACAGTTCGTTGCTCATCCCGTAGAGCACCCGGCGGTGCACTGGTTTGAGGCCGTCGCGCACGTCGGGCAGGGCTCGCGACACGATCACCGACATCGAATAGTCGATGTAGGCGGTCTTCATCTCCTCCTCGATATTGATCTTGATGATTTTCTCTTGCTGTTCCTGTTCTTGCATGGTTTGATGATCTAAGTCTCACTTGGCTTTTCAAACGGCTAAGATAGCAATTTTTTTTCGCATGACCAAGGGTGTCGGAGGCTTTGTCGCAGGAGGGCGGACGGTGTTTTTTTGTGTCTGTTTGGGGACAGCGGCGGCTTGTTTGGTTTGGGCCGACCCAGTCATCTGCCCACCGCGGGCACGCGGGGCCCGGCCGGCCTGAGGCCAGTCGAAGCTCGCCGCGCGCCGCTGTCTAAAGAGGCGATTCAACTGTTTCGGCGATGAGCCGAAACAGAATGAACGCCCAGGCGCGCGGAAAAACCGTGGCGGAGCGATAGCGGAGCCGCAGTGAGGCGGACACGGGGCGGGATTTAGCGGGTCGGAGCCTGCGTGGCCGAAACGAGCACCACGAAGTTGCGGCCCTTCTAATGGGGAGGCGTCCGGCCCGCGCGCCCCTGCGGGTCGCAGGGCTTGCAGTCTTGTTCTTATCGCGCGCCTTGGGAAATCCTGTCAAAACGCACAAGTGCATTTTGACGATTTCCCTCCTAAAGCGGGGCGCGCGGTGCCTTCGGGCACTCCGACAGGGCCGCCTCTACCCCAACCGGATAAAACTGGCCTCGGGCCGGCCGGGCCCCACTTAGTAAAGCGAAGAGAACCCTAACAAAACACCCTGTGGGTGCGTGGACGGGCGAAACTTACGTTTCGCTACGGCAGCCTCTACCCCGAATCTTTGTCCGCGCGCCTTGGGAAATCTTGTCAAAATGTGTCAGCACATTTTGACGATTTCCCTATTAAGGCGTGGCGCGGTGCCTTCGGGCACTCCGACAGGGCCGCCTCTACCCTAACAGGATAAAAACTGCCCTGCGCGGGTGGCGGCCGGGTGACCCCGGCGGGACGAGCGAAACTGCGTTTCGCTATGGCCACCTCTGTTCGCGCGCCTTACGCGATTCCTTCTATTTCGGCTTGCGCCAAAATAGTAGAATCGCTTCTTAAGGCGTCGGCGCGCGTTATGTCGCCCGCAGGGATTTCATCTCGATTTTGCTCTTCGCAAAACGAGTGAAATCCCTCTTTAAGCGGGGCGGGCGACTGGCGAGCTTTGCCCTGGCAGGAACCGTACCTTTTCTGAAGAAAAGGTACCCAAAAGACTTTTATGATAGCTACGCTACGCCTTAGGCTCCGCAAGACTCAGGCTCTGTCTGCGCGCCGGGGGCTTTCATAAAGGAGGTCGTTATTTGCGGTTGCAGGGGTAAAACCAAACAGGCGTTTTCTTGATTATCAAGAAAACGCCCGTAGAGGCAATCGATGAACTTCTGTGCATCCGGTCGTGAACTATCCGCCGAAGTTGTCGTACATGATATTCTCGGGCGGTACCCCCAAGGAGTCGAGCATCTTCACGACGGCCGAGATCATCATGGGCGGACCGCACATCAGGTACAGACACCCTTCCGGATCTTCGTGGTTCTTGAGGTAGTTCTCGTACAGCACGTTGTGCACGAATCCCGGGGTGTATTTCACGCCTGCGGCGTCCGCTTCCGGATCGGGCCGGTCGAGGGCCAGGTTGAACGAGAAGTTCGGGAAGTCACGTTCGATTTCGGAGAATTCCGGAATGTATGGGGCCTCTTTCAAAGCCCGGGCGCCGTACCAGAACGATACCGGACGCGAGGTCTTTTCCGTTTTGAAGAGGTGCATGATGTGGCTCCGCATCGGTGCCATTCCGGCGCCGCCGCCGATAAAGATCAGCTCCTGATCGGCCGGCAGGTTGTCGGGCAGGAAGAATTCTCCGTACGGCCCCGAGATGGTTACTTTGTCGCCCGGTTTGCGGCTGAAGATGTACGAGGAGCAGATACCCGGATTGACTTTCATAAACCCGCCTGTCGCTTTGTCGAACGGCGGGGTGGCGATCCGGATGTTCAGCATGATGATGTTCCCTTCGGCCGGGTGGTTGGCCATAGAGTAGGCCCGGAAGGTAGGCTCGGGATTCTTCGTCACCAGGTCCCACATCTTGAATTTGTCCCAGTCGGGGCGGAACTGTTCGTCGACGTCCATGTCCGAAAATTTGATCTCGTCGTATTTCGGGACGTCGATCTGGATGTAGCCTCCGCTCCGGAAGTTGAGCTGTTCGCCTTCGGGAAGTTTCACGACGAACTCTTTGAGGAAGGTCGAGATGTTCCGGTTGGAGACCACTTCGCATTCCCATTTCTTCACGCCGAGCACCGATTCGGGTACCCGAATCTTCAGGTTTTCCTTGACTTTCACCTGACAGCCGAGGCGCCAGTGTTCCTGTTGCTGTTTGCGGCTGAAGAAGTTGACTTCGGTGGGCAGAATCTCACCACCGCCTTCCAAAACCTGGCATTTGCACATGCCGCACGAGCCGCCGCCCCCGCATGCCGAAGGCAGGAAGATGTTCTGTTCCGCCAGGGTGGTCAGGAGCGATCCGCCGGTCTCTGCGGTGATCTCTTTGTCGCCGTTGATGGTGATGGTGACGCTTCCCGACGGGGTCAGCTTTTTCTTGGCGAACAGCAGGACTGCCACCAGAATCAGCGTGATCGCCGCGAAGGCGATGATAGCCGTGACGAGGGTCGGCGTCAGACTCACGACGGCTGCCGAAAGAATTGTGGATGATATCATCGTATCTGTCTGTAATGCGTTAGAGTTGGATGCCGAGGAAGATCATGAAGGCGATCCCCATCAACCCGGTAATGATAAACGTAATCCCGACTCCCTTGAGGGGTTTGGGGATGTTGGAATAGGTCAGTTTTTCGCGAATGGCGGCCATGCCGATAATGGCGAGCCACCAGCCGATCCCGGAACCGAATGCGAATGCGGTGGCTTCGCCGATATTGGCGTAGGCGCGTTCCTGCATGAAGAGCGAGCCCCCCATGATGGCGCAGTTCACGGCAATCAGCGGGAGGAAAATCCCGAGTGAGCTGTACAGTCCCGGTGCGAATTTTTCGACGATCATCTCCACGAGCTGCACGATCGAGGCAATGACTGCGATGAAGACGATGAAGCTCAGGAAGCTGAGGTCTACGTCGGCCATGGTCGGACTCACCCAGGTCAGGGCGCCCGGTTCGAGGACGAATTTATTGAGGAGGTAGTTGACCGGCACGGTCACGGTCATCACGAAGATGACGGCCAGCCCCAGCCCCATGGCGGTCTTTACGGTCTTCGACACGGCGATGTAGGAGCACATCCCGAAGAAGAAGGCGAAGACCATGTTGTCGACGAAGATCGACTTGACGAATATGTTCAGTATGTTTTCCATGTCTGGTTTCTAAGTGTGGATAGGAAATAACAGGCTTCACCGGTTTTATTTCTCCTGCAGGTCTTTGTTGCGGCTGCGGTGGATCCAGATGATGATGCCTACGGTGATCAACGCCATAGGCGGCAGAATCATCAGGCCGTTATTGGCGTAGCCGTGTTCGTAGCACCACTGGGGAATCACCTGATATCCCCACAAGGTTCCTGAGCCTAAGAGTTCGCGGAAGAAGGCGACGATAATCAAAATCAGACCGTAGCCCAAGCCGTTGCCGATCCCGTCGAGGAACGAGGGCCAGGGTTTGTTCCCCATGGCGAACGCTTCGAGGCGCCCCATGATGATACAGTTGGTGATAATCAGGCCCACGAAGACCGAAAGCTGCTTACTGATGTCATAAACAAAGGCTTTGAGCACCTGGTCGACGAGGATCACCAGGGCGGCGACCACGACGAGCTGGACGATGATCCGGATGCGCGACGGAATCCCTTTCCGCATCAGGGAGATGATCAGGTTCGAGAAGGCGGTCACGACGGTCACGGACAAGGCCATCACGAATGCGGGCTTCATCTTGGCCGTCACGGCCAGGGCGGAGCAAATCCCGAGGACTTGCACCAGAATCGGGTTGTTGCGGCCCAACGGCCCGAGCAGGGCGTTCATGTTTTTAGCCGAAAAGAGCGGCTCTTTTTCCTGGGTACTCATTATTTGGCTCCTCCTTTCGTAAGGGTATCGGTCGGGACGGTCGTCAAGCTGTCCGTCGCTAAAGTGTCGGTCGCGATGGTGTCGACCGCCGGTTCGGCTGCGGTCTGCACGCTGCGGAAGAAGGGTTCGTAGTCGCCCAGACAGGTGAAGAGCATGGCTTTCACGCCATTGGAGGTCAGGGTGCCGCCCGAGATGGCGTCCACGGCGTACGGATTTCCTGCCGACGAGCCTTTGCCTTTCAGGAGGTCGATGGAGACGAAGAGTCCTTCTTTGTTAAAGATTTGTTTGTCGATGAACTGGTTCTGGAAGGGTTTGGTGGCGATTTCCGCCCCGAGCCCCGGGGTTTCGCTCTTGTGGTCGAAGACGGCTCCTTCGATGGTGTTGCAGTCTGCGTTCAGGGCGATATAGCCCCAAACCGGCCCCCAGAGTCCTTTGCCGGTCACCGGAACGACGTACTCTTTCGCGTTTTCCGACGAGGTGGCGACGAATACCGGCATGGCGGTTCTGGCCGCAAACACGGCGGGCAGGTTGTTCAACGAGGCGAGCACCTCTTCGACGGGTGCTTCGCTCACGCGGCCGGTGGAGTCGACGAAGAAGGCGCCGGTAATGTATTTGGCGAATTCTCCGGCCACATAGCTGTTCTTGTCCGCCGCGGCGTCGGCTCCTTCGCCTGCGCCGATGGCGTTCAGAATGGCGCCCATCTTTTCGGTCTTGACGTTGGCCTGCTGCATGGGTTGCAGCTCGATGGCGGCAAAGGAGAGCACCGTGGCGACGATCACCACGAGGATGGTCGCGTAGGTGACGATATATGTGTTGCTTTGCTTGTTCATGGTTTCGGTAGTAGTGGTGTTACGCGTTGACTTTGGCCCGTTTCAGGCGGCGTTTGATGTTCCCCTGTACGACGTAGTAGTCGATCAGCGGCGCCATGGCGTTCATAAAGAGGATGGCGAGCATCATCCCTTCCGGATAGCCGGGGTTGAGCACGCGGGTCAGCACGCAGAGTACGCCGATCAGGAATCCGTAGATCCATTTCCCGCGGTCGGTCTGGGCTGCGGTCACCGGGTCGGTGGCCATAAATACCGTGCCGAACGCGAACCCGCCGATAATCAAATGATACCAAGCCGGAATGTCCATCATGACGTTGGCGCCGATGAGGTTGAATATCCCTCCCATCACTAATCCCCCTGCTACGCAGGAGACCATGATGCGCCACGAGCCGACTCCTGTCCAGATCAGAATAAACGCTCCGATCAGTATGGCCAGTGTCGAGGTCTCTCCGATCGAGCCGGGGATCAGGCCGTAGAACCAGTCGATCGGGGTAGTCCCCATGCTCCAGTCAATGGACTGAGCTCCATTGGACAGAGCTGCGGCAGCGTCGCTCAGCGGGGTAGCTCCGGAATATCCGTCGACCAGCTGCATCCCCGATGCGGATGCGTTTTTCAGCCCGGCGACCCACACTTCGTTCCCCGAAATGGCGGTCGGATAGGCGAAGAAGATAAATGCCCGCGCGAGCAAAGCCGGGTTGAAGATGTTCATCCCGGTGCCGCCGAACATCTCCTTGCCCACAACAACCGCGAATGCGGTCGCCACGGCCACGATCCACAGCGGACAGTCCACCGGCATAATCATCGGAATCAACAAACCGCTCACCAGGAAACCTTCATTGACCTCCTCATGCCGAATCTCGGCGAAGATAAATTCGATGCCAAGCCCCACCACATATGCCACCACGATAATCGGCAGCACTTTGAGGAAGCCGAACCAGAAGTTCGACCATACGGAGACGTCGGAAAGCGTCAGTCCTAAAGCCAGGTTATGCTGGTATCCGATGTTGAACATCCCGAACAGCAGGGCCGGGAGCAGGGCGACGATCACGACGGTCATGGTGCGTTTGAGGTCCATGGCGTCGCGGATGTGCGCTCCTTTCCGGGTGACGGTGTTCGGCACGTAGAGGAACGATTCGAAGGCCTCGAAGGTCGAGGCGAACCGACCGTATTTTCCGCCCGGTTCGAAGTTGGGCTTTATCTTGTTCAGATAGTGTCGTAATCCTTTCATACGGTGTGCGGCTTAGTTGAGTTCTTTGATCATCAGGTCGATCCCCCGGCTCAGGGTGGCCTGCCACTCGTTTTTCGAGGGGTCGATAAATTCGCACAGGGCGAGGTCTTCTTCCAGAACTTCGTAGATCCCGAGGTTCTCCATCTTGTCGATGTCGCCGGCCATGACTGCTTTGATGAGGTAGAGCGGGTAGATGTTCATCGGCAATACCTTGTCGTAAATCCCCGTCTGGACGAATGCCCGCGGCCCGCCGTTCAGGTTGGTGTCGAGGTTGTACCGTTTCTTGGGGAACATCCACGAGAAGTAGCTGTGCGAGGCGGAGAATTTGTTGATCCGGGGCATGGCCCACCCGAGGAATTCGTATTTGTTGCCTTCCGGAATGACGGTGACCTGGTTGTGGTAGAAGCCGAGGTAGCCTTCGATGTCATTCGGCTCGACTTTGATGCCGGTGAGCGGGTTGCCGCTGATGATGCGCACGCCGCGCTCTTCGCCGGCATCCTGAGGACGCAGGTTCCCGTCGGTGATCGAGGAGATCAGGGCGCCGCTGATGACTTTGAAGTATCTGGGTTTCACGACTTCCGATCCGGTCAGGGCCACGATCTTGGTCATGTCCACCGTTCCGGTCAGGAAGAGCCGCCCGATCATGGCCACGTGCTGCAGTTCGACTGTCCAGACGACGTCGCCTTTATTGATCGGATCGATGTGGGCGATCTGTACGCCGACGTTCCCCGCCGGGTGCGGCCCTTCGATGTGGTGAATCTCTGCCTGTTTGATCCGGCTGAGCACGCCTGCGGTGGTGTCCGTCCCTACGGTGAGGTGGACTTTGCCGTCGGTCAGTTTCTTGAGCACTTCGAGGCCGGCGATCAGGTGTTCGCCCTGATCCTGCACGAGGAAGTTGAGTTCCGGTGCGAGCGGTGCGGTGTCGAGCCCCGAGATGAAGATGGCTTTCGGGGTCGCTGCGGTGTCGGCGATCACGCCGAACGGACGCTGCACGAGCATGGGCCAGAAGCCTGCCCGCAGCAAGGTTTCTTTGATCCGTTCGCGGGTGAGGTCGGCGAGGGGGCAGGTGTCGAACTGTTCGCTCTGCCGTTCGCCGTCGGGCCGTACCACGATGCTGAGGATTTTACGTTTTTCGCCGCGGTTGACGGCGCTCACTTCGCCGCTGACGGGCGAGGTGAAGAGCACTTCGGGATGCTCTTTCGAGAAGAAGAGCGGACTCCCGGCCTTGACCTTGTCGCCGACTTTGACCAGCAGCTTGGGGGTCACGCCGCGGTAGTGGCTCGGCACTAACGCATAGCCGGGGGCGTCGCCCCCTTTCGTCAGCACGCGCTCGGCGGCGCCGACGAGGTTGATGTCGAGACCTTTGCGTAGTTTGATTACTTTCGACATATGGGTGATTGAATGATTGTTGTCCTTGAAAGATGTGCTATTTGCCGTACCGGTAGACGGTGCCGTCGGCGCCGGTCACGTCGAGCCGGGCCGGTGCCGAGGCATCGGCCAATGCTTCGACGCGTCCCACCACCTGTGCGTCGATGCCCAGTTCGCGGGCGATGCCTAAAATGGTCTCGGCCACCTCCGGCAGTACGTAAATCTCCATCCGGTGTCCCATGTTGAAGACTTTGTACATCTCTTCCCACGGTGTTCCCGACTGTTCCTGGATGGCGGCGAACAGAGGCGGCACGGGCAGCAGGTTGTCCTTTATAATATGGAGTCCGTTATTGGCAAAATGCAGAATCTTGGTCTGCGCCCCGCCCGTGCAGTGGATCATGCCGCAGATGTGCTTCCGTCCTATTTCGTTGAGAATGCGTGTGATGACCGGAGCATAGGTTCGGGTGGGCGACAGCACGAGGCGACCCATGTCCATATCCGCCGGCACGGTATATCCGTTGCGCTGATAAGCCGCCGGCACGGGATCGGTCAGCCCGAACGAGCCGGTGTATACCAGGTCTGCCGGTATCCCCCCGTCATAAGATTCCGGGTACCGCTCGGCCATCCGTTTGCCGAACACGTCGTGCCGCGCCGAGGTCAGGCCGTTGCTCCCCATCCCCCCGTTATAGCTCGTCTCGTACCTGGCTTGCCCGAACGAGGCGAGCCCTACGATCACGCACCCCGGCGCGATCCGGTCGTTGGTGATCACTTCGTCGCGCCGCATCCGCGCGGTCACGGTCGAGTCCACGATGATGGTTCGCACGAGGTCGCCCACGTCCGCCGTCTCGCCGCCCGTGGAGCGGATGTTCACGCCGTAGTCGCGCAAGGTCTGGAGAAACTCCTCGGTGCCGTTGATGATGGCGGAGATGACTTCGCCCGGAATCAGGCGTTTGTTCCGTCCGATGGTCGAGGAGAGGAGGATGTTGTCGGTGGCGCCGATGCAGAGCAGGTCGTCGGTGTTCATCACGACGGCGTCCTGTGCCACCCCTTTCCACACGCCGAGGTCGCCGGTCTCGCGCCAGTACATGTAGGCGAGCGAAGACTTGGTTCCCGCCCCGTCTGCATGCATGGCCAGACAGTGTTCCGCGCTGCCGGTGAAGTAGTCGGGCACGACTTTGCAGAATGCTTTGTCGAAGAGCCCTTTGTCGATGTTTCGGATCGCCTTGTGGACGTCTTCCTTACCGGACGAGACGCCGCGGCCTGCGTAACGGGAGTGGTCTGCCATCGCGAGTGTGCCGTGTTTTTTTGATGTCGGCAAAGTTATTCATTTTTTTTGGTTTTCGTGCCGTGTCGGGTGCTCTTTGTGGTGGGGCGAGGGGGAATTTTGGGTATCTTTGTTCGAGGAAACCGATGATTCACACATGATGACGAGTAAAAGGCAGGAGGCGGTGTTCGAGCTGGTGAGGAGTATGAGCAAGGCGGAAAAACGGAATTTCCGCCTGTATGCCCGGCGCAATGCGGGAAACGGGGGGGCGAAGTTCGTGACGTTGTTCGACGCGCTGGATGCGATGGAGGAGTACGACGAGGCTCGGGTGCTCAAAAAAACGGGGATCAGGAAGGAGCAGCTGCCCAATATGAAGGCTTATCTCTACCGCCAGATTCTGGTCAGCATCCGGCTGCTGAATGTCCAGCATGTGGAGGTGATGGAGATTCGCGAGACGATCGATTTCGCGCGGGTGTTGTACGACAAGAGTATGTTCCGGCAGGCGCTGACGATGCTGGACCGGGCCAAACGGCAGGCGCTCGATGCACAGAAGTTTACGCTCGCGCTGGAGATCGTGGAGTTCGAGAAGCGGATCGAGTCGATCTTCATGCAGCGCAGCACGACGAGCCGGGCGGAGGAGCTGAGCAACCAGGCGAGGATGCTGGCCGAACGGATCGCCAATATCAACCAGCTGTCGAACCTCTCGGTGCAGCTCTACGGGCTGAATCTTCAGCTGGGGTATGTCCGCAGCGAGAAGGACCGGAAGATGGTGACCGATTTTTTCCGCGAACGGCTGGAGGCGTTCGACGACCGGGGGATGAGCTTCCACGAGCGGCTCTACCTCTATCAGGCGCGGATGTGGTACCACTATATCCGGCACGATTTCGTGATGTGTTACCGTTATGCGCGGCGGTGGGTGGGGCTGTTCGACGAGCGGCCGGATCAGCGGGCGGTCTACTACGATCTCTATGTGCGGGCGGTGGCGCGGCTGCTGGATGTGTTGTTCATGACGCGGCGGCACGACCGGATGGCCGATGCGATCGCGAAGTTCGAACGGGAGCTGGCTCAGGTGGTGCCGATGACGGAGAATCTGACGATTCTGTCGAACCTCTGTCTGCTGCAGGCGAAAATCAATCTCCACTTTCTGGAGGGGAGCTTTGCCGAGGGGATCGAACTGGCGGAGCGGGTGGACGAGTTCGTGCGTGCGTACGGACGGTATGTGGACGAACATCACCTGATGCTGCTGGCCTACAAGGTGGCGTGTATGTATTTCGGGAACGGGGACTACAAACGCTGCATGAGCTACCTGCACCGCATCATCTCGATTCCGAATCCGCAGTTCCGGTGCGATTTGCAGGTCTTTGCGCGGATTCTCCACCTGATCGCGTCGTACGAGGCGGGGGAGGACTATTCGCTGGAGTACCAGATCCGGAATGTCTATGCTTTCGTGGTGAAGATGAACGACATGCACGCGGTGCAGCATGAGATTATCACGTTCCTCAAACGGATTCCGCACACGTATGCGTCGGATTTCAGGGGGGAGCTGGTGCGGCTCTACGAGCGGCTCAAACCGTTCGAGAATCACCCGTACGAGCGGCGTCCGTTCTTCTATCTGGACATCATTTCGTGGCTGGAGAGCAAAATCCGGAACATTCCGATCGCGGAGATCATTCGGAACAAATATCTGGGTAAAAGATCGGAGGTAGCCGGTTATTGGGGGTAGCTTTTGGGGGGTGGAGGCTGCGTTATTGGGGTAGCGGCTGCTATTTCGGAGTGCCCGTCGGCACCGTTTATTCCGAGAGGCAACGCAACGGAAGACCGTGGCCACGGTAGCGCACGTAACTGGGGTCAAGGTACTGTGTGCTGAAGCTCAAGAACACGCCGGCAGTCCCGCTGACCGTCGAAGACCAGATGTGCCCGCTGTTGCCGACGTAGCTCAGCGCGCCCGTATTGGTATCGCGGTAGCCCGGGGCGGGGCTCTTTCGTTTATTCCGAGAGGCAACGCAACTGAAAACCGTAGGCGCGGTAGTGCGCGCCGCTGGGATGGAGCCACCTCACGCCAAAATCCAAGTGCATGCCATTGGTACCGCTGACCGTCGACGACCAGCTATAGCCGAAGTTACCGACATATATGGCATTCCCGAATTGTCCATGATGTCCGGGATCGCGGAAGCCCGGGGCGGGGCGTTCCGTTTATTCCGAGAGGCAACGCAACTGATGACCGCTGGCTTGACCCGTCGTGTGACAGGAACTGAGACCTTGCGTACCGAAATACAAGTACATACCCAGATAGCGATCTTCCGAGTCATAAGACGTTGCCGACCAGATGCAAGCATTGTTGTTACTGCCGCCTGGCTTGCCTTCGCCGCTACCGCGGCAGCCCGGGGCGGGGTGTTGGTCTCTTTCGTTTATTCCGAGAGGCAACGCAACTGAAAACCGTAACCACGGCGACTCGGATAGCTGGATTCGGACCATGTTGTTCGAAAGTCCAAATCGAAACCGTTAATTTGATGGATGGTGGCTGACCAGCTGTATCCGCAATTACCGACGCCGTACAGTGCTCCCAATCGATTTTGTTCACCTGAGTCGTGGTAGCCCGGGGCGGGGTTTGTCGGGTCGGAACCAGCGAGGCCGAAAACGAGCTCCGTCGAGTTGCCGGCCTACGCCGGGGGTGGCGACGGCCCGCGCGGCT
>NZ_CAJTMN010000033.1 GCF_910577125.1 uncultured Rikenella sp. | reverse complement strand
ATACGTTCATACGTCAATACGTTCATACGTCAATACGTTCATACATCAATACGTTCATACATCAATACGTTAGTACGTTCATACGTCAATACGTACTAACAGCATCTTTGCAATCAAGACCTCGACAAGTAACTACTTGTAACAATGTATATTAATCGAATCGCAATCTCGAAAGCATTATGTATCGCGTATTGATATATCAACTATCTTAAGCCAAATCTTATTCGTCCTCATTGCAAGAAGTCTGATTTTGTCAATATTGATGTTCCAAGTAATTGAAGCAGTTGGCTAACCCGATTACAGCTGTCTTTTCTGTATGGAGCCTATTGTAATTTGGTGCTATCAAGCCTTCTGATTCTGTAGGTCGCAACGGAATCCGTCGGGATTCTGCAAGGTATGTTTTGAGCTGCATGAAATTGATTTTGCAGCTCAAAACCCTTGCAGTATGTTGATTGGTCTTACTCCAAAGTCGTAATCCCCGTTGCTGATTTCACACTCCGATTTTCCTTTTTTTGTTTTCATTATGATTGGCGGCGAAAAGAAAAAAGCCGACAAATCACATCGGACTTATCGGCTTCGGTATAACGGTTACATCGGTGTATAGTTGATCTCACCGAGGGAGTTCCTGACTTCGTCACGCTAAAAGGCGCGATTTTATAATTGCCTAATGGATAGAATATTGTAATTTTGTGTCACCCTAAAATGGGTGACACGCTGAAAAATGTATATCAGGAAGAAGAAATATCCATCAGGCAATGTGGGAATCATAGTCGTTGAAAAAATCAACGGCAAAATGAAAGAACTTATCACAATCGGCATTGCCAGATCGGATAAAGAGGTTGACGCACTGGTCAAACGAGGGCAGGAATGGATGGACAGAGAGCAACAACGCAGACATCCGCGACTTGACCTGTTCGGCGAAGAGAGGATAAGATGCGAGCAGGAGCGGATGAACGCCGAAAGTCTTCTGAACTGCATAACCAACATTGCCATTAACGGAGCCGACCTGATTCTTGACAGGGTATTTGACAATGTCGGGTTCAACCGCATTGAGGATGATATTTTCCGGAAGCTGGTAAAGGCTCGCCTGTCCTATCCTGCGAGCAAGTCGGCCACGGTGGAATATCTGAAGAATCATTTTGACGATGACGTGAGCCTGTCGAAGATTTACCGCTATCTCGACAAACTAAGCGACAGTCAGCACCGTATAGTCCAGGACATAAGTGTGGGGCATACCCGTAAGATACTTGGCGATCATATCGGAGTACTGTTCTACGATGTCACCACGCTTTACTTTGAGGCGGATTATGAGGACGAGTTACGTAAGACGGGGTTTTCCAAGGAAGGACGTCACAAGAATCCTCAGATAATATTGGGCCTTTTGGTAAGCACCGGCGGCTATCCGCTTGCCTACTGCATCCATGAGGGCAACAAATACGAAGGCCATACGATGCTTCCTGTTGTGACAGAATTTGTCCACAGATACAATCTGGAGGATTTTATTGTAGTGGCTGACTCCGGACTGATGAATGGCGACAATATCGCCGACCTCGAGGAAAACGGCTATAAATATATAATTGGAGCCAAAATCAAGACTGAAAGCAAGAAAATCAAGGAATGGATACTGAGCCAGCCCAAGAACGACTGTCAGATGGTGGAATACGACAAGGGCAACGGCAAACGGCTGTTGGTGGGATATACTGACAATCGGGCCCGCAAGGATGCCTATAACCGAGAAAAAGGAGTGCGCAGACTTGAAAAGGCATACCGTAGAGGTACACTTACCAAAGAAAACATCAATAAGCGTGGTTACAACAAGTTTCTTACGATGGAGGGGGATGTGAGGGTATCGATTGATTACGACAGACTCGAAACAGATGCAAAATGGGACGGACTGAAAGGATATCTCACAAATACCGACATACCGGCCTCTCAGGTATATGACGCATATCATAACTTATGGCATGTGGAGCAGGCATTCCGTATATCAAAGTCCAAAATCGAGATACGACCTATGTTCCACTTCACACGACGGAGAATCGAAGCACACGTCTGTATCTGTTTCGTCGCATTGAAAGTCTATAAGGAGTTGGAGCGTCTGTTGAAATTGGCAGACATCAACATGAGCGTTGACAAAGTGTTGGCCCTTGCACAGTCCATAGTTACTATACAGATATCTCTCCCACAAAACAAGCAGACTCTCTCTCGAACTATGCTCATGAAACGACATCAACGCATCGCCCCGCTATTCTCAGATGATTTTTGGGTGACACGCTGACGAAGTCAGGAAAAAGCCGACAAATCACATCGGACTTATCGGCTTCGGTATAACGGTTACATCGGTGTATAGTTGATCTCACCGAGGGAGTTGATTGCATCCTGTTTCAGGCTGTCTACGACATGGAGGTATCGCTCTGTCATCTTTATGGAGGTGTGTCCGAGAAGGCTCGACACCGTTTTTATATTCGCTCCTTTGGTAAGTACGTTCACAGCAAAGCTGTGTCGGGCGCAATGCCATGTGATTTTCTTCCTGATGCCTGCCGCCTTTACCCATTTACGAAGATACAGATTGCAGATGTTGTAATGCGGAACTTTGAATATCCATTCATCAAAGTTGTCGTTTCCTGGCTCGCCAATCAGACGGATAAGAGTGTCGTTCAACGGAACGATTACCCAGCTCCGGCTACTGTGGTCTTTGGTCTTTTGCTGTTGGAACCGCAATGTCTGGGTTGAGTAATCCACATTGCGGTAGGTCAGCTGGCTTGTGTCGCACCAACGCACCCCGGTGTATAAACCGAAGATGAACGCACGGTGAATTTCCGGCCTCTCGCCTTCAAAATGTGTCGCAACAAGCTGCTGTATTTCCTCCGGCAGAAGAATCTCCTTTTGCAGCGTCATGTTGTCGTTCTTCAACACGAATCCGCGGCACGGATTTTTCTTGATGAGGTCTTTGTCAACAGCCGCAGTAACCATACGCTTGAACATTCGGAAATAGATTTTCGGACCGTCGCCTGTTCCGTTCTCTTTCAGATACTCAACATAGGCAGCCACCATGTCAACCGTCAGTTGTGTCATCTTAAGATTATTCCTGTAGAGAGAATATCTCGGCGTATCGGTAAGAAAGTTCTTGAACTTTTGTAGTCCGTGCCCGAGCGTTATGCGAGTATATTTAGTAAGGGCCGGAGATTTGATGAACTCGTTGCAGAACTCAAGGAAATCCTCGTCCATGTCTTTTCGGAGACGATAGCCCTCCCTGTCCTCCAAAAAAGATTGCTCACGTTCAAAACGTATCTTTTCTGCAAGTGCAAGAGTATTCTTGTTCTGCATACGTTCCTGCTGGTTGCGGGGATGAAGCCAGATATACAGATTGAGGTTTTCTTTCTTGCGGGAGTGTTTGATTTGATATTTCGGTTTACCCGCCATCGCTCCCTCGGTGTAAAACACCTGATTGCTGTCCTTGTCAAGCACAGGCGTTTCAGTTCTGCCGAGATAATATTCAAGGTAGAGGCTGGCACGTCCGTCGCTTAATTCTGACTGTCGGAGCTTGGGATTCTGCTTCTTGCGATTTTCTATTTTTGCCATACAATTATAATTTTGCGCAAAGATAATCCGAGGTATAATAATCTGAAAATCGCCGTTTACAGATCTTAACATTTACCCGTTGACCACAGTCCATTATCGAGGGTACAAAAGGTGTACTTTTTGAGAAAATCGGGTCAAAAGCAGGAAAATCACCGCAATATGGATAATTGCTATTACATTGATAACAAGCATAATTAGCTCATTTGACTTATCTCGACTTTTCCATCAAAGAAATCTGGAAAATTTCATTGAGCCAAGGAAAATTGCAACACTCATCACTTGTATGGGTATCGCTCGTTCTGAGTGTATACCGTGTACAGGTGTGGGGTATTGTTTATTTGGCTCAAGGTATTCCAGAACCTCTTATCAGATAAACTAACGACTCCACACTTTCTTTTTCTACACATCCTGTCTTTCGCGGAGCCGGAGGGACGCAAAATCTTTTTAAACCATGAAAAAAGGTTTATTAACAGCCGCTGTGCTTGTCAGCGGCTTAATGATGACGAGTTGTGGAATTTCAGCACACTTGACGTCCAACCGAAATGTAACACAAACGAACGTGGAGCTGGCACAAAAAAATTATCGCGTAGTCGGCACCGTTACAGGCGAAGCCAAAGCAGCGTATGTTTTCGGCATCGGCGGTTTGTCGAGACGTGCCATTCAGGGAAATGCCCAGGCTCAAATGATGAAGAATGCCAACCTTTCCGGTTCGCAGGCCATTATCAATACCACGACTGAAGAAAAACGTCGTGGTCTCTTGCCGTTCTATATGAAACGTGTGATCACTTCACACGGTCAGATCATCGAATTTACCGAATAATCACCCTCATATAGAGCAACTGCCAGCCCCTATTGGAAAACAAATTTTCCGATAGGGGCTTTTTTCTCGTTTCCTTCCCCAAAAAGAACATAAAAAATTGGGGTACGATTTTCGTACCCCAAAATTGTGATCACCCTCGTAAAAATCCCCCGCCACTACGCTTCCTTTTCCTTATAGAGATGGACGTCCATCTGCGGGAACGGAATGTTCAGTCCTTTGGTGCCGAATACTTTGTAGACCCGTTCGTTCATGTCGAAATAGACGTTCCAGTATTCCGACGAATCGACCCAGGCGCGTACCACGATGTTCACCGAACTGTCTGCCAGGGTCGACAGCGCGATGAACGGTGCCGGATCTTTCGCCACCCGTTCGTCTGCCGCCAGGAGCTCGGCGATCGTCGCCCGCGCCACGTCGTAATCGTCGCCGTAGGCGATCCCGAATGTCCAGTCCACTCGTCGCCGGGGCTCGCGCGAGTAGTTGTTGATGATGCCTGTAGACACCGGGCCGTTCGGCAGCAGGATCGTCTTGTTGTCCGGCGTATTGAGCAGCGTGTGGATCAGCTGGATCTCTTTGACCGTCCCGCTCTGTCCCTGGGCTTCGATGAAGTCGCCCACGCGGAACGGACGGAAAAGCAGGATTATCACCCCGCCGGCGAAGTTCTGCAAGGTGCCGCTCAGGGCCATACCGATCGCCAGACCGGCCGAAGCGAAGAGGGCGATGAACGAGGTGGTGTCGATGCCGAGGATTCCGATCGTGATGATGATCAGGAAGAGCATCATCGTGATGGTTACGAGGCTGATCAGGAAGGCCCGCAGCGAGACGTCCACGTTCCGGCGGGTCATGATCCGGTCCATGATCTTCCGCACGCGCCGGATCAGCCATCGGCCGATCCAGAAGATCACCAGCGCGATGACGATCTTCAGGGCGATCGAGACGGTTCCGTTGGCGACGGTTTTGAGAAGATCCTGGGCCGACATGCTCGACAGGTTCTCCACCAGCTGGGAGAAGGTGGATTTGACGCTGTCGGCTTTTTCGATCACGACGGGATCGGTCACCAGCTGGGTAAAAAACGGAATCATACTCGGATGGATTTAAGGGTCGGCCGACGGCCGGTGCTGTTTCTCCGTAAAGATAGGGATACTTTTCCGGTTTTTCCTAATTTTGATTCCGTTATTGTAGATTCTCAATGGACGTACCGATGTCGAAACCGTTGATTTTATTACATGATGCCTCGCTTGCGGCCGAACGGGGAGGGGCGGTGCTGAATTTTTCGCTCGCTCCGGACGAACATGTCGCGGTCGTCGGGCCGAACGGAAGCGGGAAAACGAGGCTGGTCGAAACGCTGACCGGACGGCATGCGTTGCGTGCCGGACGGCTGGAGAGCGACTGTCCGGGCGGGGGTGTCCGGTATGTCGCTTTCCACGAGACGTATAACCGGGCCGAGGACGGGGAGTATTATTACCAGCAGCGATGGAATTCGTGCGATAACGAAAACGCACCGCGTGTGAGCGAGCTGCTTGGCCGGATGGAGTGCGATTCCCGCTGGCGGGAGGGGCTTTACGAACGGTTGGAGATCGGGCCGATGCTGGAGAAACCGGTGATTCTGCTCTCCAGCGGCGAGCTGAGGAAGTTCCAGATCGTCAGGATGCTGCTGACGAGTGCGCGGGTGCTGGCGATCGACAATCCGTTCATCGGGTTGGATGTCGAGGCGCGGCGGGTGATGGACGACCTGCTGGGGCGGTTGGCCGAATCGACCGGAATTCGGCTGATTCTCCTCTTGCCGGACGGAGAGGAGCTCCCGGGGTTCGTTACTCATGTCTGTCGGATGGAGGAGGGGCGGATCGGACCGAAAATCCCGGCGGCGGAGTTCCGGAACGAGGCGCCGGTCTCGCCGGACGGGCCGATCGTATGTCCGGCGCCGGAGCGGCCGGCTCCGACGTGTGCCGAAACGGTGGCGATGCGGGGGGTGACGGTGCGTTATGGCGGGCGGACGATTCTCGACGGGCTGGACTGGACGATACGTCCGGGAGAACGGTGGGCGCTGAGCGGGCCGAACGGTTCGGGAAAGTCGACGCTGCTGAGTCTGATCAGTGCGGATAATCCGCAGGCTTATGCGCAGGATATCGTCCTTTTCGGCCGGCAGCGGGGAACGGGCGAAAGCATCTGGGAGATCAAACGTCGGATCGGTTATGTCAGTTCGGAGTTGCACCGGTCGTTCCGGAAGGAGATGCCGACGGTCAGACTGGTGGCGTCGGGGTATTTCGATTCGCTGGGGCTTTACGAGACGCCGACCGGCGAGCAGCTGGCGGCGGCGGAGGCGTGGATGAGGACGTTCGGCATCGGGGAGCTGACCGAACGGTCGTTCCTGCAGTTGTCGAGCGGGGAGCAGAGGCTGGCGTTGCTGGCGCGGGCGTTCGTCAAGGATCCGGATCTGCTGATTCTCGACGAGCCGCTCAACGGGCTGGATGCCGTGCGCAAGGAGCGGGTCAAAACGATTATCGATGTTTTTTGCGGGCGGTCCGGGAAGTCGCTGATTTATGTCTCGCACTGTGAACGGGATTTGCCTTTGTGTATTACGCATCGGCTGGCGCTGCGGCGGTTGGATTGAGCTTTCGGGTAGACGCGGTTTGCGTCTTGCGGAGCCTGAGGCGTCGCGGTCAAAGAGTGGGGTAGAGGCTGCCGCAGCGAAACGCAGTTTCGCCCGTCCACGGGACGTGGGGCCCGCCCGGCCTGAGGGCAGTTCTCTCCCATAGGAAAAGTCGCCCGCCCGCCTGAAGAGGGATTTCGCTCGTTTTGCGGCGAGCAAAATCGAGATGAAATCCCAGCGGGCGACGATTGAAATGTTCTGCGCGCCTCGTCTTAGGAGGCGATTCAACTCTTTCGGCGACGAGCCGAAATAGAATGAATCGCCCCGGCACGCGAACAAAGAACGGGGTGAAGAGTAGGGTAGAAATTGCCGCAGCGAAACGCAAGTTTCGCCCGTCCACGGGACGTGGGACCCGCCCGGCCTGAGGGCAGTTCCCTCCCATAGGAAAAGTCGCCCGCCCGCCTAAAGAGGGATTTCGCTCGTTTTGCGGTGAGCAAAATGAGCTGAAATCCCAGCGGGCGACGATTGAAATGCCCCGCGCGCGACTGCTGGAGAAGGAAATCGTTAGAACCATGGTGAATGGTTCTAACAAGATTTCCGCCAGCGCGCGGGAAAATCGGGTAGAGGTTGCTATTTCGGAGTGCCCGAAGGCACCGGCGGAGCGACAGCGGAGCCGCAGTGAGGCGGACACGGGGCGGAGCGCGAGTAGCGCGATTCCGCAGGAATCGCCGGGCTTGCGCGCTGGGCCTTCAGCCCACCCGGGGAGCGCGCAGCCCGAACCCAACAGATGGTTTGGGTTGTACTTGGGTTGACCGGGAGCGGGTCGGCGCCCGGGAGGTGCCGCAATTTTCGACGCGTGAGCGGCGTGTTGCGGGCCTCCCGATGGGGAGGCGTCCGGCCCGCGCGACCCTGCGGGTCGCAGGAACTCGGCCTTTAGGGTAGAGGCTGCCATTTCGGGGTGCCCGAAGGCACCGTTTATTCCGAGAGGCAACGCAACTGACGACCGTTGGCTCGGTAGTATGCGTCGCCGGGATCGAGAGACTGCGGGCCGAACCACAAAATTCGCCCGTAGATACCGTCCGCTGTCGAAGACCAACTGGAACCGTAGTTACCGATACCACCCTGCGCGCCCGTATTGGTATCGCGGTAACCCGGGGCGGGGATTTGATTTCGCGCGTCTTGGGAAATCTTGCTTCAGTCGCCCGCAGGAATTTCATCTCGATTTTGCTCACCGCAAAACGAGTGAAATTCCTCTTTAAGCGAAGCGGGCGACTGTCGAGCCTCGATCCGGACGGAACTGCCCTCGGGCCGGGCAGGCCCCACGTCCCGTGGACGGGAAATGCTTCGCATTTCTGCGGCTGTGTCGGCCCAATCATTCGTTGATTGGGGTAGCCCCAGCCAGTAAAACACCCTGTGGGTGCGTTTATTCCGAAAGGAAACTCAGAGGGCAGCTTTAGTTCGAGCTCTCCTTCGTTGAGGTGTCGGAACCGTTGCCGGAGGAAGAGGAGGGCTCTTGCCGGGCGGCTTGAGAACGGCTGTTGACCACCCGATCCGTGATGTAGACCGTGAAGATCGGAAGCATCATCATGCCGGCGGCAGCCAGAAAAACCGAGAGAATCTTCCCGATCGGCGTGACGGCGACGATGTTCGAGCCGACCGTCGTCAGATCCATCGCCGCCCACCACAACGCATCCTCGTAGGTCTTTATGTCCGGGTTGATCCCGCGCTCGGCGACGAAGAAAATCAGACTCGTGAAGTAGGTCGTCGCCGTCAGAATCGCCAGGTACGAAACCATCAGACTCGTCGCGCTCCGATGGGTGAACCAGCGGGTGATGACGACCAGACCGTAGCCCCCCCGAAGCAGCGGTACGAAGCCCAGCAGGTAGTGAATCTCGTGCGGAATGTTCCACTGGGTGTAGTGGACGATGTTCAGAAACGGAATCGAAAACAGCAGAAACAGCAAATTGTGCCGGACGAAACGGCCTTTGCGCGGGGCGATGATCCAGCGAACCAGAAAGTCGAGGATGAAGATCGAACAGACGACCAGCTGGATCGTGAGCGTCATCGGGCTGTCGGGGCGGTAGCGGCCGACCGTCAGGATGTCGTACGACAGCGAGGCGATGATGGCCAGCGAACCGAGCAGGACGAGGATATTGAGCCAATCGATGATGCGTCTGTCGACCGGGCTGAGACGGAGGTCTTTCATAACGGGGCGACGATGTGTTTACGCTCTCCGCAAGCCGCAAAAACAGTGCCACCGTGCGTTGCGTTGCGGGACGGATGGGGGGGGGCGGGCGGCGGATAATTCGGAAACGAACTGTAATTTTGTCGTTCGATCTCTCTGTGCTCTTATGATTAAAGCCTGTTTTTTCGACATCGACGGCACGCTGGTCAGCTTCCGCGACCATGCGGTGCCGCTCTCGACCCGGCGAGCGCTGGAACAGCTCCGGCAGCGCGGCGTGAAACTTTTTATCGCTTCGGGACGCCATCCTTCGGATATTTTTCCGGTGTGCGATTTCCCGTTCGACGGCTATGTCGCGCTGAACGGCGGATATTGTCTGGCCGGGCGCGACGAGGTGGTTTTCCGGCGGACGATTCCCCGGGAGGATGTCGAACGGTTGATCCGGTGGCAGCAGGGGCCCGGGGCGTTCGCCTGCGTGCTGGCCGGCGAGCGGGAGATGTGTCTGAACTTCGTCGACGAGCGGGTCGAGCGGATCCGGGAGCTGGTCAAGACGTCGCAGCCGGCGCGTCTGGTCTCGCCGGAGGAGTGGAACGAGGCGGCACGGCGAGGGGTCTTGCAGCTGATCGCCTTTTTCGGCCCGGAGGAGGAGCCGCGGCTGATGCGGGAGGTGCTGCCGGGATGCCGGCCGATGCGATGGAATCCGCTCTTCGCCGATGTCGTGCCGGCGGGGGTGGACAAGGCCGAGGGGATCGACCGGCTGCTGGCCCGGTTCGGTATCGGCGCGGACGAGGCGATGGCGTTCGGAGACGGTGGGAACGACATCCCGATGCTGCGGCATGTGGGGACGGGGGTGGCGATGGGCAATGCCGACCGGGCGGTGAAGGAGGCGGCGGACTTTGTGACGGAGTCGGTGGACGAGGAGGGGATTGCCCGGGCGCTGCGGCACTTCGGGCTGATTGACTGAGCGGGCGGATGCCGGTCGGAGGGTAGGTTTACCGGCTGAAATTCGTATCTTTGTCTCTCGGGGGTTCCAGCGGGGGCCTGAAAACGCGAAATATCAACCAAAACCAATACTCTCTTTTATGATCTCCATGCATCGATTGTTGAAGACGACACTGCTCGCCGGTCTCTTTACGGCCTGTGCTTCGGGCGGGGTTCAGCGGGCGGACTATCAGGTTATTCCGCTGCCGCAGCAGATTGCCGACGCGCAGGGGGCCGATTTCCGGCTCGACAAAAACGTGAAGATTCTCTATCCGGCCGATAACGAAGCGTTGAAACGGAACGCCGAATTCCTGGCCGAATACGTCGGTCAGATGACGGGTCTCACGCTGCAGACGGCGCCGGGGACGGCGGCCGAGGCCCAAGGAAATATCGTGCTCGCGACGGGGCTCGCGGCGGAGAATCCGGAGGCGTACCGCCTTCGGGTGACGGCCGACGGGGTGACCATCGAGGGGGCTTCCGAAACGGGGGTCTTCTACGGGATCCAGACGCTGCGCAAGGCGCTGCCGGTGACCGATGGGGCGGCGCTGCTGCCGCAGGTCGAAATCAACGACTGGCCGAGGTTCGGATACCGCGGGGCACATCTCGACGTGAGCCGCCATTTCATCGGGATCGACTCGGTGAAACGGTTCATCGACATGCTGGCGCTCCACAACATGAACCGCTTCCACTGGCACCTGACGGACGACCAGGGGTGGCGGATCGAGATCCGGAAACATCCGCGCCTCACGGAGGTGGGGTCGGTGCGCAAGGCGACGGTCGTGGGACACAACACGGGCGTTTACGACAGCGTGCCGCACTCCGGGTTCTATACGCAGGACGAGGCGCGCGAAATCGTGGCCTATGCGGCTGAACGCCACATCACGGTGATTCCGGAGATCGACCTGCCGGGGCACATGCTGGCGGCGCTGACGGCCTATCCGCAGCTGGGCTGCACGGGCGGGCCGTACGAGGTGTGGGGACACTGGGGCGTGGCCGACGATGTGCTGTGTGCGGGGAACGACTCCACGCTGTTGTTCATCGATGACGTGCTGGCGGAGATTGTCGATATTTTCCCGAGCGAATATATCCATGTCGGCGGGGACGAGTGTCCGAAAGTACGCTGGAAGGCTTGTCCGAAATGCCAGGCGCGCATCAAGGCGCTGGGCATCAGGGGGGATGTGAAACATACGGCCGAGGAGTATTTGCAGAGCTTCGTCATCAACCACGCCGAAAAGTTCCTGAACGCCCGCGGACGGCAGATCATCGGCTGGGACGAGACGCTCGAAGGGGGGCTGGCGCCGAATGCGACGGTGATGAGCTGGCGCGGTGTCGAGGGCGGCATCGAGGCGGCGCGCCAGGGGCATCAGGCGATCATGACGCCGACGACTTACCTCTACTTCGACTACTACCAGAGCAAGGATGTCGACCGGGAACCGATGGCGATCGGGGGGTATGTGCCGGTCGAAATGGTCTACAACTACGAACCGGTCTCGCCGCTGCTGACGCCGGAGGAGGCGAAGTATATCATCGGGGTGCAGGCCAATCTCTGGACGGAGTATATCCCCAATTTCCGGCAGGTGGAATACATGGTGCTGCCGCGGATGGCGGCGCTGGCCGAAATCCAGTGGAGCGATCCGGCGCAGAAGAATTACGAGCTCTTCCTGGCGCGGCTGCCGAAACTGGTGCGGATTTACGACCTGCTGGGGTATAACTACGCGACGCATGTCTTCGACGTGAATGTCTCGTTCCTGCCGAATGCGGCGGAAGGGGTGCTCGACGTGGCGATGTTCGCGATCGACAGCGCGGATATCCACTACACGCTGGACGGCAGCGAACCGACGGCGGCGTCGCCGAAGTACACCGATACGCTGAAAATCGACCGGCCGGGGACGCTCAAGGCGGTGGTGATCCGTCCGACGGGGGCCAGCCGGGTGTTTTCCGAAGAGATCGCGTTCAACAAGGCGAGCATGAAGCCGATCACGATGTTGCTGCCGATCAACAAGCAGTATGAGTATGCGGGTGCGGGGACGCTGGTGGACGGTCTGCGGGGGAACGGCAACTACAAGACGGGACGGTGGATCGCCTTCTGGAAGAACGACATGGAGGCGGTGATCGACCTCCAGCAGCCGACGGAAATCTCGCAGGCGCAGATCGAAACGTGTGTGGTGAAGGGGGACTGGGTCTTCGACGCGCGCTATTTCGGCGTGGAGGTGTCGGACGACGGTGTGACGTACCGGAAGGTGGCCGAGGCGGAGTATCCGGCCTTGGGACAGAAGGATCGGGACGGCATCTACGAACATGAGCTGACGTTCGATCCGGTGACGGCGCGCTATGTGAAGATCGTGGTGAAACCGGAGCACACGATGCCGGAGTGGCATCCGGGCAAGAACAGTCCGGCGTTCGTCTTCATGGACGAGATCAGTCTGAATTAACGCGATTCGTCGCGGGCCTGATAGCAGAGGGGCGCTTCCGAACCGGTTCGGAAGCGCCCCTCGTTGCATATGGAGGTGTTTGGGGTTGGTTGCCGTGGCAGGAGTGTTAATTTGTTCGGGTAGAGGTTGCCGGATATTTAGGGTAGACCCGGCCATTTGTGAGTGCGGCACGCACCGTTTATTCCGAGAGGCAACGCAACTGAAGACCGTGGGCGCGATATTGCGAGCTGCTTGGAGCAAGGTATTCGGTGTAAAAAGCCATGACCCGTGTTGTGATGCTATTCGCTACCAACGCAGATGACCAACTGTATCCGATGTTACCGGCCCCACTGGCTATACCTCCATAGTCCGTCCGACCGAAGTCGCGGTAGCCTGGGGCGGGCCTTTGTGAAGCTTAACAGCCTCGTGCTAAAGCAGGCACAGGGTCATGGCGGCTCCGGCCTGAGCCACTTCGTATTTCAGGGTGAGGAGGTTGTCGCTCAGGGCGTACCACTCGGAAAGGGCCAGCAGGGCGTTGATGGCGCTCAGCTCGCCGCCTTTGACGGCTTTCTCGACGAGCCGGGGGTAGTCGTCCGATGCGTGGGCGGCCAGACGGGCTGTCAGGGTGGAGGAGAGGCGCTGGTAGCGTTCGTACAGTGCGTTCAGACGGGCTTCGGCCTGTGTGGCGACGGCCGTATGCCGGGCTTCGGCCGCCTCCCGGGCTGCGTGGGCGGCCCGGGTACTGCCGATGTTTTGCCACAGGGGAAGCGAGATGCCGGCCAGCAAGGCGTTCGTCCCTTTGCTGCCTTCGACTTCGGCTTTATACCCGACGGTCAGTTTCGGTAGCCAGGCTTGTCGGCTCAGTTTCAGGGAGCGCCGGGCGATCAGGGTGTCGATGGCGGCGGCTTCGAGTTCGTAGTCGGCGGCCAGGGCGGCTTGTACGAACTCTTCGCGCGTGCCGCTGAAGGAGAAGGTCGGGTAGCCCTGGAGGGCGACGGTCGTGCCGCCGTTCAGCTGGGCGAGTGCCAGGGCGGCTTCGGAACGTTCGGCTTCGGCGATCGCGAGGTTGTCTTCGGCTTCGGTCAGCAGCATCCCGGCGTTCCGAAGTTCGAGCAGGGTGGTCCCGCCGTTGGCGATCCCCTGCCGGTAGAGTTCGACGGCTTGGCGCAGGGCGTCGCGCCGCCGGCTGAGGGTCGTGATGCGTTCGGTGGCATAAACCAGACGCAGGTAGTTGTCCGACACGTCGCTCATCACGGCGCGTTGGGCGGAACGGTGCTCCTGTTCGGCTTTCGAGATGCCTAACTTGCTGATTTTGTTGCGCTGGTGATAGACGGTGGGGAAGTCGAACGTCTGCTCGAAGGCGAGTTCGTAACGGGTCTCGCCGACGAAGTAGTATTCCAGGGCGACGGACGGATCGTCGGGGGCCAGGCCGGTGCGAAGCTGTCGTACGGCGGCGGTGTGTTCTTTTTCTGCGGCGGCGAGTTGGGGGCTTCGGGCGGCGACTTCGCGCAAAAAGGCGGCGTAGTCGGCGGTTTGGGCGGCGGCGGTCGTCGTGCCGGCTGCGATGAACCAGAAAAGGAGTGAAACGGAGCGTATTTTTTTCATCGGCTGATGATCGGCTGGTTTGACGTGCAAAGATAATCGGCGGGTTTCAGCTGCGCAAGGGCGTGGCTGCTGTTGGGTAAAGGCTGTGCGTGCGTGTTTGCAGTTTGAGTCCTGCGGTGCTTAGGGGACGCGAACAGGGAATTGGGCTAAGTTGAAAAGTGGAAATGCGTAAGCATTTCCCGTCCACGGGACGTGGGGCCCGGCCGGCCGACGCGTTCGCGTCATGGCGGCCGGCCGTTGTTATTCAGGCAATGAACATTCGCGCGCCACGCCTTAAGAGGAAAATCATTCAAAAGCGTTTCCCGCTTTTGAATAAGATTTTCCAAGGCGCGCGGACGAAGTTCAATTCGCGTGCGGTACAACGCGAACAGTGGCGGAGCGATAGCGGAGCCGCAGTGAGGCGGACACGGGGCGGTGCTTGTGGCAGAGCTTCTGCGACCCGCAGGGTCGCGCAGTCCGGCGCCACCCCCGGCGGCGGACTGCAACTCGTCGGAGCTCGTTGCGCCCTCTGCTGGCGCCGAACTGTGATGGATTTTCGGGTCGGTCGGCTTTTCGAGCCGCAGGGTGTCGGTCTTGGGGTTTTGTTCGCGCGCAAGGGGCGTGTCTCTCCCGACTGGGGATCCGGGCTGTCCGATCGGCGGGGGACTGAATCGACGGACAAGGATGGCCCGGTGCGAACGGTAAAAAATATGTATCTTTGAGTTCCTAAAAAATGCAAGTGAATCATGTTTAGAACAGCTACCTGCGGCGAACTCAGGATCGCCGATGCGGGTAAAACGGTTACCCTGGCGGGATGGGTGCAGAAAGTCCGGAATCTGGGGGCGATGATGTTTATCGACCTGCGCGACCGGTATGGGATTACTCAGGTTACGGTGGACGAACACGCTTCGGCCGGGTTGAAGGCGATCGCAGAGGAGCTCGGACGGGAATATGTGATCCAGGTGACGGGAACCGTGACCGAACGGTCGGCCAAAAACAGCAAAATCCCGACGGGCGAAATCGAAATCGTCGCGACGGAGATCCGGATCCTGAACACCAGCGAGGTGCCCCCCTTTACGATCGAGGAGCAGTCGGACGGGGGAGACGATCTGCGGATGAAATATCGCTATCTCGACCTGCGCCGGGCACCGCTGCAGCGGGCGATGATGCTCCGCCACAGGCTGGCGCAGGAGGTGCGCAGGTATCTGGACGGACAGGGATTTATGGAGATCGAGACGCCGTATCTGATCAAATCCACGCCGGAGGGGGCGCGGGACTTCGTCGTGCCGAGCCGGATGAATCCGGGCGAGTTCTATGCCTTGCCGCAGTCGCCGCAGACCTTCAAACAGCTCCTGATGGTGAGCGGCTACGACCGCTATTTCCAAATCGTGCGCTGCTTCCGCGACGAAGACCTGCGGGCAGATCGGCAGCCGGAGTTCACGCAGGTGGACTGCGAGATGGCGTTCGTGGAGCGCGAGGACGTGCTCACGGTGTTCGAGGGGATGATGCGGACGATGTTCGACAAAACGCTGGGGGTAAAGTTTGCGGAGGCGCAGTTTCCCCGCATGACGTGGCATGAGGCGATGGAGACCTACGGCTCGGACAAACCGGATATCCGTTTCGGGATGAAGTTCAATGACTTGACTGCGCTGGTGAAGGGGCATGATTTCGCGGTGTTCGATGGCTCGGAATACGTGGGAGGGATTTGTGTGCCGGGGTGTGCCTCCTATACGCGGAAACAGCTGGACGGTCTGACGGAGTTCGTCAAACGGCCGCAGGTGGGGGCGAAAGGCTTGGTCTATGTGCGGCGCGAGGCGGACGGCTCGTACAAGTCGAGCGTGGACAAATTCTACGCACAGGAGGAGCTGGCGAAGTGGGGCGAGGCTTGCGGGATGCAGGCGGGGGATTTGCTGCTCATTCTGGCGGGTTCCAAGAAACAGACTTTAGCGGCGCTGTGTGCGTTGCGTCTGGAGATGGGGGATCGGCTGGGGCTCAGGCCGCACGATACCTTCGCGCCGTTGTGGGTGGTCGACTTCCCGCTCCTGGAGTGGGATGACGAGACGCAGCGCTATTATGCCATGCACCACCCGTTCACGTCGCCCAAGACCGAGGATATGGACAAGTTTTTCTCGGCCGATGTGAAGGCGTTGGGGGATGTGCGGGCCGAGGCTTACGACTTCGTGGTGAACGGGGTCGAGGTCGGCGGGGGGTCGATCCGCATCCACGACGGACGGGTGCAGAGCCGGATGTTCGAGGTCTTGGGATTTACGCCGGAGGAGGCGCAGGCGCAGTTCGGATTCCTGCTGGGGGCGTTCAAGTACGGGGCGCCGCCGCACGGGGGGATTGCGTTCGGTTTCGACCGGATGTGCTCGTTGTTCGGGGGCTCGGATTCGATCCGGGATTTCATTGCCTTCCCGAAAAACAACAGCGGACGCGATATGATGATCGATGCGCCGTCGGCGCTGGCGCAGGCGCAGCTGGACGAACTCGGGATCGGGATTGTCGAGGCGGCTGAGTAGGGGGTTCAAGGACACGTTCGCAACTTGAGTTTTGCGGATCGTAAGGCGCGCGGACAGCGAACGGGTGACAGAGTAGGGCCGAGGCTGCCGCAGCGATGCGTGAGCATCGCCCGTCCACGGGACGTGGGGCCCGGCCGGCCTGAGGCCAGTTCCGTCCGGTTCAAAGCTCTCCCGTCGCCTGCCCGCGTAAAAAGGGATTTCGCTCGTTTTGCGGCGAGTAAAATCGAGATGAAATCCCAGTGGGCGACGGTTGAAATGCTCCGCGCGCCCCGCCTAAGAAGGGAAATCGTCAAAACCCGCTTGCGTGTTTTGACAAGATTTCCCAAGGCGCGCGGTTGCGGCGGAGCGATAGCGGAGCCGCAGTGAAGCAGACACGGGGCAGTACTTGTGGCAGAACTTCTGCGACCCTTGGGTCGCCGGCCTCGGCGAGGGCGACGCTTTAGCGGCGCGGGGGATGCGCGCCGAGGACGAACTTCCGAGAATGGGGCGGTAGATGGGCTGCGCTCTTGCGGTTCTTTGAACCGCCGGCCTTGTCGCCCAAGCCGCGTAGCGGCTTCGGGGAGATGGGCGATAGGCCGAATGTAGCGGAGTTGTTGGCTGTGAATTAGGCTAAACCTTGGAGCGGGTCGGAGCCAGCGTGGGCCCAAAAGCAACGTCAGTTGCGGGCCTCCGCCGGGGGGAGAGGCTTCGGCCCGCGCGCCCCTGATGGGGCGCAGGATTTTGGCCGAATCAATAGGGTAGAGGCTGTCAGTTGTGAGTGCGACACGCACCGTTTATTCCGAGAGGCAACGCAACTGAAAACCGTGGGCGCGGTAGTCCGAGTAACTGGTGTGGAGGTACTGCGAACGGGAATACAAGTCCATTCCGTAGATGCCGCTCGTGGCGGAAGACAAACTGTACCCATGGTCGCCGATACTCCTTGCTATGCCTTCCCGGCCCGTACGGCCGAAGTCGCGGTAGCCCGGGGCGGGGATTGTCGGGCCGGAGCCTGCGGGTGCCCCAACGAGCATTGCGAGTTGCGGGCCTCCCGCAGGGGGGAGGCTTCGGCCCGCGCGGTTCTTCGAACCGCAGGATTGCAGTCGTGTTTTTGCGCGCCTTGGGCGATTCATTCTGTTTTGGCTCACCGCCAAAACAGTTGAATCACCTTCTAAAGCGTCGGCGCGCGGGCTTGTCCAAGGCTTGTTGGAGTCGCCCGCGGCAATTCTCGTTGGTTGGCACTTGGCCAACCAACGAGAATATGCCCTTTTACGCGGGCGGGCGACTTTTTACAGGAGGGTACTGTTCTTTCTGTTCACAGAAAGAACCAAAGAAACTTTATGATAGCTACGCTACGCCTCAGGCTCCGCAGGTCTCAACTCTTGGCCGCTGCAGGCCCATACAGGGCCTGCGGCGGGGAGGAAACGCGATGCATTGTTTCGAACCGCGGTTGCCGACCGTCAAAATATAGATACAGAACCCGATGATGAAAAATACCGACGAGCTGTTACAGCGTATCGAAACGGAACTCGAAAGGCTCCCGCTCGAAAATACGGAGCCCAAGGGATTGTACACCCCGATCCGCTACATTCTCGAAGACGGAGGCAAACGGATCCGGCCGTTGTTGTGCTTGCTGAGCGCCGACCTCTGCGGCGGGAGGGTGCGGGAGGCGCTGCCGGCGGCGATCGCAGTCGAAGTCTTTCATAATTTCACCCTGCTGCACGACGATATTATGGATCGTGCTCCCATGCGGCGCGGGAGACCGACCGTCCATCTGAAATGGAGCGAAAACAGCGCGATTCTTTCCGGAGATGCCATGCTGATTCTCGCTTACCAGATACTTGCATCGGGAAATTATGGCGGACTGCTGCCCGAACTGATCGCCGTCTTCAACCGGGCGGCCATGGAGGTCTGTCAGGGACAGCAGTACGACATGGAGTTCGAGGTGAGCGACCGTCCGGTCTCGCGGGAGGAGTATATCGGGATGATTCGCCTCAAGACCTCCGTGCTGCTGGCCGCCGCGCTGGAGATGGGGGCGATCGTGGGGGGCGCTTCTCCGGCCGAGCGACGCGCGTTGTACGACTTCGGCGTGAACCTCGGGCTGGCGTTCCAGATTCAGGACGACCTGCTCGACACCTACGGCGATGCCGCGACCTTCGGGAAGACCATCGGAGGGGATATTGCGGTCGGGAAAAAGACCTTTCTGCATATCACCGCCATGGAGCGGGCGACGGCGGCCCAGCGGGAAGCCGTGCTGGCGCCGGGGGATATGGCCGAAAAGCTGCCGCGGGTGCGGGGGATTTACGACGCCTTAGGCGTGCGCAGCGCGGCGGAGGCGGCAATCGAAGAGTATTTTGCCGGCGCAATGGACGCGTTGCACAAGGCCCATGCCGTGCCGGAACGCTTGGCCGTGCTCGAAAAATATGCTTATTCACTGCTGAAAAGAACGAAATAACTATGTACAGGGAATTGTTCCACGACCCTCAGAACGCGTCGGAAAAGATATATGTAGCCGGTGAACGGTACCCCGATCTGCGGGTCGGCATGCGGCGGCTCAGCCTGACGAACGGCGAGTCCGTGGATTTGTACGACACGACGGGGGTATATACGGAGCGGGGCTACGAAGCGGATACGGAACGGGGGATTCCGCGGCTGCGCGAGCGGTGGATCGAGGAGCGGGCGGCGGCTTTGCCGGAGGGAGAGTTTCATACCCAGCGGTGGTATGCCCGGCACGGGGTGGTGACCCGCGAGATGGAGTATGCGGCGATTCGCGAAAATGCGGGGCTGAGGCCGGGAGACGAGGGGTATGTCACGCCGGAGCAGGTGAGGCGGTCGATTGCGGAGGGACGGGCGATTCTGCCGGCGAACCGGCGGCATCCGGAGACGGAACCGATGGTGATCGGGGCGGAGTATCTGGTCAAAATCAACGCCAATATCGGGAACTCGGCGCTGGGCTCTTCCGTTGCGGAGGAGGTCGAAAAGGCGCTCTGGGCGATCAAGTGGGGGGCGGATACGGTGATGGATCTCTCGACGGGGGCCAATATCCACCAGACGCGCGAGGCGATTCTGCGCAATGTGCCGGTGCCGATCGGTACGGTGCCGCTGTATCAGGCTCTGGAAAAGGTCGGTGGGGTGGTCGAAGATCTGACTTGGGAGGCTTATCGCGATACGCTGATCGAACAGTGCGAGCAGGGGGTGGACTATTTCACGATCCATGCGGGGTTGCTGCGGGCGTATGTGCCGATGGCGCAACGGCGGGTGACGGGGATTGTGTCGCGGGGCGGGTCGATTATGGCGAAGTGGATGGCGCACCACGGCAGGGAGAGCTTCCTGTACGAGCATTTCGACGAGATTTGCGAGATTATGGCACGGTATGATGTGGCGTTGTCTTTGGGCGACGGGCTGCGGCCAGGATCGATCGCGGATGCGAACGACGAGGCGCAGTTCGGGGAACTTAAAACGCTGGGCGAGTTGTGCCGCCGGGCGTGGAAGCAGGATGTACAGGTGATTATCGAGGGGCCGGGGCATGTGCCGATGAACCGGATCCGAGAAAATATGGACCGACAACTCGAATGGTGTGACGGAGCGCCGTTCTACACGCTCGGGCCGCTGGTTTCGGACATCGGGGCGGGGTATGACCACATCACGTCGGCGATCGGGGGGGCGATGATCGGGTGGTTCGGGACGGCGATGCTCTGCTATGTGACGACCAAGGAGCATCTTGCGCTGCCGAACCGCGACGATGTGCGCGAAGGAGTGGTGACTTACAAGCTGGCGGCGCATGCGGCGGATGTCGCCAAAGGGCATCCGGCGGCTCTGGCCCGTGATCTGGCGATGAGCCGGGCGCGGTACGATTTCCGGTGGCTCGACCAGTTCAACCTGTCGCTGGATCCGGAGCGGGCACGGCGCATGCACCGCGAGATGGTGAAGGAAAATGCGGATTTCTGTGCCATGTGCGGCCCTCACTTCTGTGCGATGCGCATCACGAAATCGATCAAATAGGTATCGGTTTCGGGTAAAGAGGCCTGTGGTTGCCGTAGCGATGCCTGAATCCAGCGGAGCGTGAGGCGCGCGGATAGAGAACGGGGCGAGGGAGTTGGGCAGAGGCTGCCGCAGCGAAACGTAGTTTCGCCCGTCCACGGGACGTGGGGCCTGGCCGGCCCGAGGCCAGTCGAAGCTCGACCGCGCGCCATGCCTTAGAAGGGAAATTCTGTTGGTTGGCACCCAGCCAACCAACGAGAATTGCCGCGGGCGACTTAACGCGCGCCACGCCTAAAGAGGCGATTCAACTGTTTCGGTGTGAGCCGAAATAGAATGAATCGCCAGGCGCGCGACAGAGAGCAGGATGCAGCGAACCAGTATAAGCGATACATAGTATCGCTCCGTTCTGCCGGGGCGCCTATCGGGTGTTTTGTTAGGGCTCTCTTTGCCTTATTGGCCGGCCTCCGCCCGCGCGGGCAGTTCCGTCCGGTTCGAAGTTTGACAGTCGCCCGCCCGCCAAAGAGGGCATATTCTGCCGATTGGCAGAGAGCCAATCCGGCAAGAATTGCCGCGGGCGACTCAAAAGCGCGTTAACAAGCCCGCGCGCGACTGCTGGAGAAGGAAATCGTTAGAACCATGGTGAATGGTTCTAACAAGATTTCCGCCAGCGCGCGTAGGGTAGAGTCGGCCTATTTCGGAGTGCCCGAAGGCACCGGTGGAGCGACAGCGGAGCCGCAGTGAGGCGGACACGGGACTATGCTTTGGGCAGAATAGTTACGGCCCGTAGGGCCGTGCAGTTCGCCGCCACCCCACGCGGCGGGCTGCAACTTCGCGGAGCTCGTTGCGCCTCCGCTGACGTCGAACTGCGGCGGGCCGAGAACGAGTAGCGCGATTCTACGGAATTGCCGGCTTCGGTCTTGGGGGTAGAGACTGCTATTTTTCGGAGTGCCCGAAGACACCGGCGCGAGGGGGCGCGCCGAGGACGAATGGGGCGGATTTTGGGCGGTGAATTGGGCTGAGCTCTTGCGGTTCGCAGAACCGCGCGGGCCGAAGCCTCCCGCAGCGGAGGCCCGCAACTGCCGTTGCTTTGGGCTCCGCAGGCTTCAACCCGCTTGGTAAGTGAATAGTGGTGGCTGGAATTACCGGCCCGTGCGGCTCTTTGAGTTGCAGGGTTCGGTCTTGTTTTTTCCCGCGCGCCTTGGGAAATCTTGTTCAAACACGACTGCGTGTTTGAACGATTTCCC